>CAZOXJ010000213.1:0-6259 GCA_964583325.1 uncultured Lentimicrobiaceae bacterium | reverse complement strand
TGAAGTCTGATCCATAATACCGAATGTATTATCGCGTATGGTTTGAAACATTCCCTTTAGTTTACACGTAATTTCATCCTGGCAGAACTCGCAGGGCTGGTATGCTTTCTCCGAAACACAATACGATAAGGCAATGGTTCCTTCGAAATGCCTGATGATGGACGACATTTTAATCTCCCCGGGACTGCGTAACAAATAGTAACCTCCCTTTTTCCCAAGTTTGCTTCCCAAAAAACCGAGGTTTTTCAATTCGAGAAGAATATTTTCAAGAAACCGCTGTGGTATTTTTTCGGAACTGGCAATTTCACTAATCATAATAGCTCCATTTCCATATTCTCTACCCAATTTTGCCAATGCTTGTATGGCATACCTTGTTTTTTTCGATAACATAATCAGCCTCTTTTACTAATTTCACTTAAACCAGCCATATCCTTGATAATGATCTTTTTACCCTCAAGTTCGATAAAACCTTCCTTATTGAATTTCGAAAGCGTAGTAATTACATTTTCGTGCGAACAAGCTGCAAACTGTGCCAGTTCTTTACGGCTTAACGTAAAATCGAAGCCTGAATCGCGGTAAACATGTTCCCATAAATAGAGCAGAACATTAGCTATTCTTCCATTTACATGGTTGTGGGCCAGGCTGATAAAATTAAAAATGGAGTGCTGAAACATATTCAGCGTGTTTTCGCACATGGATAGAATATAGCTGGGGTTACCCATGGCAACTTTTACGAAAGCCCCCAGATCGATCAGGCAAATATTACAATCTTCAATAGCCGTTATCGAGAAAATATTGGTTTCGCGAAAAAACAGATTGGCGCCTCCGAGTAATTTAGGGCCTCCAACTACCGTCATGATGTAGTTTTGCCCGGTCTCGTATTCGTAGCAAAACTTTACAATTCCGCTATGCAGAAACATTAAGCTTTGTGCTTTACCTCCTTGTTTGTAAACTACTTCACCTTTGGAAAACTTAAGTTGAACCGATTCTTTACGGATGATTTCAAATTCATCTTCATTCATGAATCTGCAACTTAAACTCTTGAATACGCATTGGTTACAGTCGAATATTTCAGCTCGTTCGTTAATCATACTGCAAAAATTAAGGTCGGTTTATTAAATATTTCATATTCACTGCTCGAAAATCCAATACAAATGTACACTTAACCGGTGAACATTGTGTATAATTTTGTCACGGTAAAAATAACAACAAAATGTTTACTGTATGAATCATACCAAAACTTCCCGGATTGTAGTCAGCAGAATTATTACTTTCATCGTTAGCACAGGCTTTTTATTATCTGGTTTTCTGCTTCAAGCCCAGAATACAAATGATATTCTCAATTTATTAGTTGCCAACCGAACGATTTCGGAGGAACAGGCAGATTCAATGCGGGCCGAAGCAGCAATCAAACAACAGAATTCATTACCGGATAAAAAATTTCAGATTGACGCAGAATACCGGATCAGGCCCGAATACCGCGAAGGATATCAGCAAATGCGCAACGATACCGCTTCGGCTGCCACTTTCACCGGCCAGCGTACACGCCTGAACATCAGTTATTCCAATTCCAATACGTTTTCATCTATGATTTCGATACAGGATATCAGGGTTTGGGGACAGCAGGATCCGCGTTCGGTTACCCCCTCCACCCTGCAGCTTTTCGAAGGATGGGCTGAACCGCGGATTACGCCCGATTTGAGTGTGCGCTTAGGCAGGCAAAGACTCGTTTACGATAATCAACGTCTGTTTTCTGATAATAACTGGCGGACCGGCGCAGTCTCTTACGATGCTGTATGTTTTAAATACAATAACGATAAAATAACCACGGACCTTGTTGGTGCCTTTAATCAGAGTTCCGAACGTCTTCTGGGCACCGATTTTGCACCGGTGGGTTTCAGCAGCTTTAAACTGTTGGTAATGAATTATCTGAAAGCCAATATATTCACCAACACCACACTTACACTAATAAATGCCGGAGATGGCTTTCAGGCTGCGGATAATAAGGAAAAGATTTATATGCGCTATACCGATGGCGGGCGTATTGAATATGAGAATGGTAAAATTTATACAACCATCGCATCCTATTACCAATGGGGGAAACTTGTTTCGGGAAAGAATGTCAGTGCATGGTACGTTCAGCCTGAAATAAAACTGAGTAAAATAAGTATATTCCAGTTCAGGCTGGGAGCCGAGGTGTTCAGCGGAACAGCTGCTGAAACGCCCAAAGACGAGGATCACTCCTTTGTTCCATTACTAGGTTCAGGGCATTCTTTTAACGGATCGCTCGACCTTTTTACCCGGTTTCCTAATGATGTGGCCGGATTTGGATTTGTGAACCCTTATTTCTTTATAAGTTATACTTTGTCGTCCAAATTTGATTTGCGCACCGATTTCCACTATTTCGCAACGCTGGAAACGCCGGTTATTAATAAAGTTACGCTGAATAAATACATGGGCGTTGAAACTGATATTTTACTCTCCTGGAAACCAAACTCTTTCACCCGGGTTGAAACCGGTTTTTCAATTGCAAACTTATCCGAAGACTGTGAAACTCTCAAAAAAGCTCAGCCCCGATCGCATTTGCTGAGTCCGTACTTTTTTTATGTAGCACTCCATTTCAAACCGGTACTTTTTACACAAATTTTTAAATAACGATACACAAACAGCTTACCAGGGCAATTATTCCCTCGAAATTCAAAACTTTAAAAATTATGAAAACTAAACTTTCGCTGATTTTTCTTCTTCTGTTAAATCTCATGCTGACATCATACACTCCAATCAAGCCGGTGCCTGCAGCTGATAACCAAATAACGCTTTCAGGGGCATTTGCCTTGTACCCTCTTGCAGTGAAATGGGCCGAAGAGTTTAAAAAACTGCACCCTAACGTGCGGATTGATATTACCGCCGGCGGAGCAGGAAAAGGCATGACCGACGTGCTGAACGGCATGGTCGATATAGGTATGGTTTCGCGCGAAATATATCCCGATGAAACAAAGAAAGGCGCTCTTTCATTTGCTGTAGCGAAAGATGCGGTAGTTGCTGTAATTAACTCTTCAAACCCGGCAATAAAGGAAATTCTTGCAAAAGGCATGAAAAAAGATGCCGGAAATAACATCTGGATAACAGGCAAATATAAAACATGGTCGCAGGCATTCGGAGTAAAAACCTCAGCGCCCATGCATGTATACACCCGTTCCGATGCTTGCGGTGCAGCCGAAATATGGGCAAAGTTCTTTGGTAAAAAGCAGGAAGATTTGCAGGGAAGCGGCGTTTATGGCGATCCGGGACTGGCGCTTGCAGTAAAAAAGGACCCGATTGGCATTGGTTTCAACAACATTGGTTATGCTTATGATCACACAACCAAAAAACAAGTCAGCGGTATCACTATTGTACCTATCGATTTGAATAACAACGGGAAAATTGATCCGGACGAAAACTTTTATTCTACGATGAATGACATTATTGATGCTATCTCAAAAGGGAAATACCCTTCGCCTCCGGCCCGTGATCTGTATTTTGTTACCAAAGGGAAACCTGTGAATAAAGCCACTGCGGAATTTATAAAATGGGTGCTCACCGATGGACAGAAATATGTTCGCGAAAGTGGATACATCGGCCTGCCGGCGGAAAAGCTGGCAAAAGAAAGTGCAAAGTTGAAATAATATCCTGATGCAATAAGGCGAATAGTAAACCCAAAAGTCACCTCTAACCTACCATGAACCTACGACTGGTAAAAGATAAAATTGCCCGAAACACAATGATGGGACTGTCGCTTTTCAGTATTTTAGTGCTGTTGCTGATTGGCGTTGTACTTTTTGTTTACTCACTTCCCACATTTACTGATAATAATACATTCAAGCTGCTCTTCACCTCCAACTGGAAACCTTTTAAAGGTGAATTCGGCTTCGGAACATTCATTTACAGCACGTTGTATGTAACCTTTATTGCAATACTCCTGGCATTCCCGCCGGCAATACTTTGTGCTTTGTACATGTCGGAATATGCTTCAGCAACGGTAAGAAGAATTTTCAGCCCGGTTATTGACCTGCTTTCAGGCATTCCCCCTGTAATTTATGGCGTTTGGGGCACCTTAACCATTGTACCCTTCATTTCCGAAAAACTTGCACCGCATTTTGTCGATTTTTCAACCGGGTATAGTGTTCTGGCGGGAGGTGTGGTACTTGCAATCATGATTCTTCCGCTAATTGTAAGCATTTTGATTGAAGTGTTTACAGCAATTCCGGCAGAAATAAGGGAAGCTTCGCTTTCATTGGGTGCAACTAAATGGCAGACAGTTAAAAAAGTAATTATTAAGAAATCGCTTCCCGGGATTATTGCAACAGTAGTGCTTGCCATTTCGCGTGCTTTCGGCGAAACAATTGCTGTACTTATGGTTTGCGGAAACTTCACTGATATTCCAAAATCCATTTTCGATGCCTGCTACCCGTTGCCAGCGCTTATTGCAAACAATTACGGCGAAATGATGTCGATTCCCGGTTATGAATCCGCACTTATGTTTGCAGCTTTCTTATTGTTTATCATCATTGTGATTTTTAACGGCATCAGTCGCTTGATCCTTTACAGGATTAAAAAACAGTCCTACTAACTGAATCAATCGGTTCAATATGAGAAATTTAGAAGAGAAAATAATAAAAGCACTGATGATTTTTGCCTCAGTAACCATACTGATGGTTTTACTGTACATCCTGTATATTATCATCAGCAGAGGGCTACCATCACTCACCTGGGATATGGTTACAAAAAATCCTTCCGGTGGATTTTACCTCGGGAAAGAAGGCGGAATACTGAATGCCATCCTTGGTTCGCTGATGCTGATCGCAGGATCTGTTGCAATAAGCATGTGTGTTAGTTTGCCGGTGGTTTTATACCTCAATTTTATCAGGAAAAAAGATTCGCGGTTTTCAAATGTAGTTCGATTTGCTTTTGACATATTGTTTGGTATTCCATCCATTGTATATGGCGCTTTCGGATTTATGGTGATGATATATTTTGGTCTTCAGGCATCGTTGCTGGGTGGAATAATTGCCGTTTCACTGCTTATTATACCTATTATGGCACGCTCCATCGACGAAGTTGCCGGATCGGTTACACAGGATATGATTGAAGCCCCAAAATCCCTAGGTGCAACGAAATACGAAACGTTAAAAGTAATTGTAAGGCAAATTTCTCCGGGAATTACAACCGCCATACTGCTTTCGGTAGGAAGAGGGATAGGCGATGCAGCCACAGTGCTTTTTACTGCAGGCTACACGGATAGTATTCCTGTCTCGCCCATGCAGCCAGCGGCTACCTTGCCACTTGCTATTTTCTTCCAGCTCAGCAGCCCTATCGAAGAAGTACAAAACAGGGCTTATGCAGCAGCGCTGATCTTAACCATAATTATTTTACTGCTAAGCTTTTCAACAAGGTATTTTGGCAGGAAAATGTCCAAATCAAAGCTTTAAATCATGAGAGACCTTTCAAATGAAATCGTCATGCAGGAACCTATAACCCAATTCAGTAAAGTGGCCGATTCGTACAAAACACATCTTTCAGTCGACAACCTGAATGTGCATATTTATGGGAAACACATTTTGAAAAATGTGAACCTCCAGATCCCTGAAAGGCAGATAACCTGTATCATCGGGCCTTCCGGATGCGGCAAAACAACGCTTTTGAGATGTTTCAACCGCCTGCACGACGATAACAGCGAAGTAAAAGTTTCGGGCAATATCCGTATCGGAAACGAAGATATTTATGGAAGCAAGGTTGAGGCAACTCATATCCGCAAAAAAATGGGTCTGCTTGCGCAAAGGCCAACCGTACTTCCAATGTCAATCTACGATAACGTGGCTTATGGCCCAAGGCTTTACGGAATAAAGAGACGAAGAAAAGTGTATGAAATAGTTAAACACCAGTTGCAGGCAGTCGGACTTTGGGAAGAAGTGAAAGATCGCCTCAAATCGCCTGCAGTGCGCTTATCCATTGGTCAGCAGCAGCGGCTTTGCCTGGCCCGGGGTTTAGCGGTTGAGCCCGAAATGATACTTGGCGACGAAGCTACCTCCTCGCTCGATCCGCTGGCAAGTACAAAAATTGAAGAGCTTTTCCTTAAGCTAAAAACTAATTACAGCATTGTGCTTGTAACACATACGCTCCGACAGGCAAAACGTATTGCTGATTATGTCGCCTTTATGTACCTGGGCGAACTGATCGAATTCGGGAAAGCAGATGATGTTTTTAACCGTCCGAAGCATAA
>CAZOXJ010000212.1:0-6298 GCA_964583325.1 uncultured Lentimicrobiaceae bacterium | reverse complement strand
CAAGTTCGGCGTAACCCGACAAAATAATAGCCCGAAATCCCCAACCATTCATCCCGCCTACCTTCAAATTACTATTTGAAAATATCAGCCTAAATGACAAATATTCAGTTTAGTAAAGAACAAATTTCCATACAACAGATAGGTCGGCAGCGATTTTGGATTGGGATTGTTGCCGGACTTATTTCTGCTATTTCAATTTCATTGGTGTTTAATCATTTTAGGGAAGTTTATCGGTTTTTTATAACCATGTCAGCCGACTTGCTCATTCTGGCAGATAACGAATTACAATTTTTCAATTACTTTTTTTCATCTTTTGCCACAACCTTAGGGTTTTCAGTTACCATTTGGATTTGGATGAGCAATCGCACTCATAACAGGAGATTGGATAGATTATACAAGCAGTTGTCCAGGGTAAATGCATTATTGGTTTTTTGGATCTTTTTAATGGTAATTGCACGCTTTGGCTCAATCCCGCCAAGTGTGTTATATGGCATGCCTGGCTACGATAACCATTTTAACCTCTACCATGATTTTTGGATATTATTTTTACTTATACCATTGTCTATTTTTATGCAAAGTTGGGCTCCTGTAAGATTGGTATATCGTTCGGGGAAGTGGCTTTTATTATCACTGCTGTTCTGCATTATGACCGTATTTTCTCTTAAGATGACCACAACCGTTAATCAGGAAAAACTCAATAACTCATACCGCTTAAGGTTTGAAAAAGACTACCTATACATCGATCAGGAAATGTCTAAAGCTAAAGCTGAATATGGAATTGAGTTTAAGAAAAAGACAATCGATATTTTGAAAAAATGGCATTCCGAAAGCTCTGTCGAGCAGGTAATAAGCATCAAAACTGCATTTTCCGAAAGCATACCTGTTTCATTGGATACGATTATTCTTCAAAAAATTGTGATCCGAAATTTTAAACACGGTGGAAAGTATTATGCGCGAAATTCCTCTGAAAACTGGCAATATGCGCTGCCTAAAGACATTTTAAAGCAAATTCAACTTTATGACATAAACTCATATGAAACAAAGGAGCTTTTTGAAGTTTTAAAGGAAGCAATTGACCTTATGAATACGCTAAAAATTGATTTGGATGAGTTTCCGGACTATACAGAAACAGAAAGAAGAAGAAGTTTAAATGCAGGCTCTAACATCCCATTATCAATCAAAAGACAATTACATGTAGTGAAATACAGTTTATTAAACGATGCACGTTACTCTGATTTTGCTAAGAACTTACCTAAAATAAACGAAGATAAAATTATTATCTTGCAGTAACCCTATAAACAATAACAAATGACTGGTTTTACGCCATATTTGATTTATACCTTATTTTTTTTGCGAAACGAAATTTAAAAATATATTTGCCATTCGTTTTCTAAATTCATCCCTCAACCCCATGTTAAAAAAAACAGCATTTATTTCAGGCGCTTTCTCTTTTTCCGTGCTGGCTATGGCAACTTTCTTTAAGGTGATGCATCTGCCGGGAGCTAACCGTTTATTGCAGGCCGGATTGCTGGTATTTGCGCTGTTGTTTGTGCCAACTATTACCAAATATCTTTACGACAAGGAGAAGTAGACTGTAAATCAATTATCTGTAATTTCCTTTATGCCCGAAAATAATAAAGTCTGGAAGATGATAAACGACGAACAAAGAATAGACGATCAGGATATTAAGCCTAAATTATATTCGCAAAAAGCATTCGGGATTGCTACTTTTCTCGGAGGGCCTTTAGCCGCGGGAGTTCTGGCCAGGCAAAATTTTAAAACCCTTGGCAACGACGACTATGCGAAACTTTCACTTATCATTGGTGTGGTGTCAACTATCCTGATTTTTGTCGGATTGGCTATGGTTCCTGAAAATAGTATAGATAAAATTCCTAATGCAATTTTACCTGCTATCTACACCGCGATTATTTATTTTATTATCGAAAAACTTCAGGGAAAGCATCTGGCGGAACATAAAAAGAACAACGGCGTGTTTTATTCCATGTGGAAAGCAGCCGGAATAGGGGCAATAAGCCTGGCTATTCTGTCAGCAGGAATTTTTAGTTATGTGTACAGCATGGAAAACGATTTCGATGCTCAGAAATACGACGATGGCATTGCCCTGATTACTAAAAATGAAGAGCAGGCATTGCGGCTTTTTACAATTATCGAAAATAGCAGCCAACAGCAAAGTATTAATTTTATTGATAATTTTGGAATTCCGGCCTGGCAGTCGAACCTGAAAATATTGGAAGGATTAGACAAAATGGAAGGACTTTACGACGAACTTTCAAAACAAAACCAGATCCTGAAAACCTATTGCAAACTGAGGATTGAATCGTATCAACTGATCCGCAAAGCGCTGATTGAAAACACATCCTACTACGATGCGGCAATACAGTCGATGAATGAAAAAATTGACCGTGAAGTTGAGAAGCTGAAATAGGCTGGAATTGTTTCCGTTAGTAATTCTTGAACCGGGAAAGGCTGCTGTTAAAGTATTTCAATAATACTTTCCTGAACGTAAACATCTTCTTCGGTTGATACTTCCTTGGTTTCGATGGAATAAATAACCCAACCGGAGCCGTGAATCCTTGAGGTTGTCCAGGTAACGTTTTGTAATGCCGGGAACTCGTTCCATAACGGAGCCGGCGTTTTAAGCGTTGCAGCCATTTCGGTCAGGTAATCGAAAGTGGTTTTTGTAAGTTGCTCCGAATTAACCGTTTGCTCCATGCAAATGATCGCGCTGTTATCATCAGGATCTATTTCTTCCACCCACAGAATCAACTCAGTGTCGAAAGGCTCACCACTGTATAGATTTCCTGTTTTCATGGTGGTATTTATTTCATTAGTAAAGGAGTACTTCCCTCCATGGTAGGTGTGAAACTGCTGAATCTCTTTAATAGCCGCAGCCTCAATCGATTCTTTCGAATTATACATTTTTTCGACCTGGCGGATGTATTTATCCATGTTTGGAATTTCTTTCGTTTCCTTTTGAAACATTTTTAATCCTTTAAAAATATAATCCCGGACTTCTTTCCAGTTTAATACTTCCTGAAATACTCCCAGTTCGTTAGTCTTGAATGTGATAGTCATATCCTGTGCTATGACCGATATTTTTTGCAGCAGCTCATTATCGGATTTAATATCAAAGTCGTGATAAAACCAATCAATAGTGTACGAGTCTGCCGTTGAGTCGGTTATGGTGATGTCAACGCCATATTTCGTGAAATCCCTGGTAGTAGTATCCGTTCCTTTCAACCGATAACTTTCATGTGTAACTATATAGGATTGCGTCTCGTTTTTGTCCCAGTAACCAATAACCTGAACGGTTGAATCATTCATGTTTATCTGTGCCTGCAAATTTGTGGTCATTGTAAAAATAAATAGTAAGATGATTAAGTGTTTCATAGCAGGTTGTTATGGGTTATAAATATATTTATGGAATTAAGGATTTAGTTTCAGTTGCTTACGATTTATTCCGGTATCGGAATAATAGATTCTAACTTTTGGTGATTGGGTGCAGGCTTTTTATCATTCTGATTTTATTTTCTCTATCAGCAGAATAGGTCTTGTCGGTTTCGTTGCAAAGTTCATAAAGAAGTAATGCTTTCGCGAGAAGTACTTTATCTGTGTCCGACTCATTTTTTAAACCTGAGTGAAACAGGATTTCAGCTAACATTTCGAGATTAACTATATTTATCCCATTAAAATGCCTTATAAATTCTCTGGTTTCGGTGAAACCAAGTTTCAGGAATTCATCTAAATCCAGCCCGGTTTCATTCAAAAGCTGTTCTTTGGTTTGTTCAAATCTGTTCTCAACGCTTATCGCCAGGTTTTCCGTATTACCCGTGAGACGATTTAAAATAGCCCTCATTACTGCGCCTATTTTTTCAATTTCTCTGAGTAGATAATCTTTCTGCTCCATTTTGTCAGTGTTTAAAACTATTAAATAATTGATATTAAATGTATTGATAGTTTTTTGATGAGATTCTAATGAAGCGCAAAATCTACCGCTGCTTTCGAATGGATTGCGGTAGTATCATAAATAGTAACATCGCAGTCGGCTTGCGTGATAAGCAAAGCAATTTCGGTACAACCCAATATAACCCCTTGCGCTCCGGCATTATGAAGTTTGTCGATAATAGCTAGAAATCTCTGTTTTGTTTCGTCCTTAAAAATACCTTTGGTTAATTCATTAAAAATGGAAGCGTGGATAAAATCCCTGTCTGCTTCGTCGGGGATAAGCGGTTCGATGCCATATTTCAGCAGCCGGTCCTTAAAAAATGAATTTTCCATGGTAAATTTTGTTCCGAGAAGCCCTGCTTTTGTCATTTCCTGCGCAGCAATTTCTTTAGCAGTTTCCTCTGCAATATGTATTAAAGGGATTTTAATTTTTTGACTCACTTTATCAGCAACCAGGTGGGGCGTATTGGTGCACATTACTATACAATCGGCTCCTGCATTTTCGAGTCGCATTGCAATATCCGAAATCATCACTTCAATTTGCTGCCAGTCGCCTTTTTTCTGAAGTGTATCGAAATCATCGAAATCTAACGAATAAAGGAGGAGCCGCGCTGAATGGGAACCGCCAAGACGTTCGTTAATCAATTGGTTTATAGTTTTGTAATACACTGTAGTTGAGAACCAGCTCAATCCACCGATAAGGCCCAGCATTTTCATACTCTGATGATTATTTGAATGATTGTGATAAAATGCGGTTTCAGAGGCAAATGTATTAAAATATCAATGAATCATACATGTTTGGTCAGATTGTAATGTGACTATCCAATTTTTAAAAGCCAGAATAAATACCGAAAATAAAAAAGCCCTTCAATCGGTAACTGAAGGGCTTACTTTCGCGTTTTAAACAATATGCGTTAAATAGATTTACCTGGCTTTTATATCATAAGCCATCAAAGCATTGTTATGCCTGAGATAAAGGATTCCGTTGCGAATTACCGGGTGCGACCAATAAGGCCCGGTTGAACCCTGCGTCACGCGAAAACTACTTACAAGTTCGAACTTTTCAGGATTAACTTTAAGCAGCCCGACATTGCCTTTTTTTTCGTCATAAATATAGAGCATCTCTTCGGCTGAAATGATAGAGCCTTTGCAATTCCAATGTTCTTCCCACATTTTTTTACCGGTTTCCCATTCAATGCAGCACCAGTTGCCATTGCCGTTGTTCAGCCAGTTTGAGCCATAAATATACCCGTTAACAAGTACAACTCCTCCATGGTGAACATCCAGTATGCTGTCAGTCCATGCTACCTCTGCGCTTTTACCGTCATCCGCCATCGTAACCATCATTCCGCCGGTATTGTAGCCTCCGGTTACGTAAACCTTGTTCGTGTGAAAAAGAGGAGTCACGCATTTGATAAGTTCCCACTTGTAGTCAGCGGGTTTCACATGAGCGACTTTCCACAGGATTATACCATTTGAAGCATCAACGGCGTAAACATGACCTAATGAAACATTTACGATCATTTTTTTAGCTGCATATTCAATAAGGATTGGCGAAACATAGCCAGGTTTATCATTCAGGCTTACCGATTTCCAAACCAGGTTTCCGGTAGATTTTTCAAGGGCAATAGTGGTAGTTTCGGGTCCACCCGGCGAAAAATAAAGTTTGTCGCCATCAATCAGCAGCGATTCGGCAATCCCCCATTTTCCATAAGTGCCCTGATGCATTTCGCTGGCTTTATACGACCATATAATTTCTCCGGTGATTCCGTCGATGCAGGCAATATCGCCCAATCCGCTTGTTGTATAAACTTTTGTGCCTTCTACGGTTGGTGTTGCGCGGCTATCCGGGTAGGACTCATCCCAGGCTCGCCCCATAATGGTTTGCCAAAGCATTTTTCCATTCATGTCTAATGCATAAAGAATATCGACAGAATCTTTTGTTCCGGTGGTATAAATGCTGTTATTGCCAAATGAAACTGAAGAAAACCCTTTTTGAAGGTCAGTATTTTCCCAAAGCAGGGCAGGTCCATCGGCAGGCCATGATTTTAAAAGTCCGGTTTCGGCTGATACACCTGTTCTGTTTTCCTCGCGCCATTCGCTTATTTCCTGGGCTTCAACAAAGCACGGATACAACAAAAAAAGGAAAACTGTTAAAATGTTTGTTCTCATTGAATGATTGTTTTTATGGTATGGTGAAGAAAAATACGCTGTCGGAATGGAGTACTGATTTGTTTATTATTTTGTGAAAATTAATGTAATCTGCTGTTTGCCAGAGTTTACAGTTTTCTGAAATTACTTATTCCGGCTTGAGCCAGAACAAAATTAAACA
>CAZOXJ010000211.1:0-6337 GCA_964583325.1 uncultured Lentimicrobiaceae bacterium | reverse complement strand
TTGAAGGGTTTGAAGGGTTCAATGCCTGCGGCGTTCAATGCTGCGCGTTCAAGGGTTCCTGCTTCGTTCCTCGCAGTGACGGTTTAATGCCTTTGGGCGTTCAATGCTGCGCGTTCAAGGGTTCAATGCCAGCAGCGTTGAATGAAGCGCGTTTAAAGAGAGCAATGTTTCGGATTCAATGTTTCGGGTTTTGCAAAGCTTCCCATGCTGTTTCCTTTAAACCACTAAGGCACGGAGAATACAAAGCACCACTAAGAAATTTAGCTCAATACTCCCTTCTTTTTGAATTTTGAGTTTTGAATTGATCTTTCTAGCCAGTGACTGTAGTTTGGGTTTTGGTATTTGGTATTTGGAATTGATTTGCACCCTTCATTGTTCGTTATTCGTTATTCGTTATTCACTATTCACTATTCACTATTCACTCTTCACTCTTCACTTAACTAAACTTAGTCTAAATCCATCCTTCACCAGAATTTTTCGCCACCCTTGTTAGTTGATCTTTAATAATTACCTTTGCGCCATATTTTACTTTAACTAACAACAAATCAATAATTTTTATGCTTAACGAGATCCTTAAAGATTTAACATCAGCCAAAGCTATCGAGCTGGAAGACAAGTATGGTGCGCACAATTACCACCCGTTGCCTGTGGTATTGGCCAAAGGCGAAGGAGCTTTGGTATGGGATGTTGAAGGCAAGCAGTACTTTGATTTTCTGTCAGCTTATTCGGCTGTAAACCAGGGACATTGCCATCCGAAAATTGTTGGTGCCATGGTTGAACAGGCTCAGACTCTCACCCTCACTTCAAGGGCTTTTTATAACAATATGCTCGGTATTTACGAGAAATATATAACCGAGTATTTTGGTTACGATAAGGTTCTTCCGATGAATTCGGGTGCCGAAGCTGACGAAACTGCCCTGAAACTTTGCCGCAAATGGGCTTATAAAGTGAAAGGCATTAAAGATGGAAATGCAAAAATTATCGTTTGCGAAAACAACTTCCACGGACGTACGATCACTATCATTTCCATGTCAACAGATCCGGATTCGTACAGCGGATTTGGACCATTCACACCTGGTTTTATAACCATTCCTTACAACGATCTGCCTGCACTTGAAAAAGCATTGCAGGATCCTGATGTTGCCGGATTCCTTGTTGAACCCATTCAAGGCGAAGCTGGCGTTTTTGTTCCTGATGCCGGATATCTTTCAAAAGCTTTTGATATGTGCAAGAAGAACAATGTTCTTTTTATCGCCGACGAAGTTCAGACAGGTATTGCCCGTACCGGTAAACTCCTGGCCTGCGATCACGAAAATGTACATCCTGATATTCTTATCCTCGGGAAAGCCCTTTCGGGAGGAGCTATGCCTGTTTCGGCAGTTTTAGCCAGCGACGAAATTATGCTTACCATCAAACCGGGCGAACATGGTTCGACTTTTGGTGGAAACCCGCTTGCAGCCCGCGTTGCAATTGCAGCACTGGAAGTTGTAAAAGACGAAAACCTGGCCGAAAAAGCCGAATACCTTGGTAAGATTTTCCGCGAAGAATTATCGAACGTGAAAAGCGAAATGATTGAACTGGTTCGTGGTAAAGGTTTGCTCAACGCTGTAGTCATCAGGCCTAAAAATGGTGTCGAAGCATGGGATATCTGCGTAAAAATGAAAGATATGGGTCTGCTTGCCAAACCTACTCACGGCAATATCATCCGGTTTGCTCCTCCTTTGGTAATTACCGAAACACAACTTCGCGAAGCCCTCGAAATAATTAAATCAGCTATTCTTTCGTTCGAATAGTTTTTCTGAAAGCTTTTACAAAAAAACATTAATGTCCGGTTAAAATATTATATCGTCCCTACGGGACTTTTTGGACATCCTAAATTGCTTTCTACTACCAACATTTTGTCCCTACGGGACAGCCCCGTTAGGGGCTAAATATTGGTAGAATATAAAATACCTCCAAGTGAAGTGAAGTCCGCCTGAGGCGGACGATATAGATCAAGCATTTTAGCGTTTTCTGTTATATTTTACCGGACAACAATGAAATAAAACAAAAACCCGGCAAGTTTTACAACTGCCGGGCTTTTTGAAATCTAACCTAAACAAACAAATTTTAATTTTTCTTTATTGCTTTTGAATATTGATCCTCAGCAAATTCCCAATTAACCACTTTCCAGAACGAAGAGATATAATCGCCCCGCTTATTCTGATATTTCAGGTAATATGCATGTTCCCATACATCTATAGCTAAAATTGGGACTCCACGTTTTTCTTCGGTATTCATAAGCGGATTATCCTGATTGGCAGTGGAGGTAATAAATAATTTACCATCACTTCCTGCCACAAGCCAGGCCCATCCTGAACCAAATCGTTTGGCTCCTGCATCGGCAAACTGTTTCTTGAAATCTTCGAACGATCCGAAAGATTCATTAATGGCTTTTGCAAGTTTACCCGAAGGTTCACCGCCACCATTTGGTTTCATACAGTTCCAGAAAAATTCGTGGTTCCAGTAGCCGCCACCATTGTTACGGATAACAGGGGGCTGCGAGCTGATATTGGCGAAAATAGCTTCCATCGGGGTCTTTTCCAGTTCAGAGCTTTGAATAGCCGTCATGAAATTTTTGTAATATGCACGGTGATGCCTGTCGTAATGTATTTCCATCGTCATCTTGTCGATGTATGGTTCAAGTGCATCATAGGCATAAGGAAGAGCTGCAAATTTGTGGATGCTTTCCTGCTGGGCAATCGAAGCCAGTGGAAAAACCATCACCATCAGGAAATATACTAATGTCTTTTTCATTTTACTTTACAATTGCTTCGTAACGTGTTTCGATAACTTGCCAGTTTACTACATTCCAGAAAGCGGTAATATATTCCGGGCGACGATTCTGGAATTTAAGGTAATAAGCATGTTCCCATACATCGAGTCCGAGGATTGGCGTTGCAGGGCAATCGGAAGTATCCATCAGCGGGTTATCCTGGTTAGCGCTTGAACATACACACAGGCTTTTGTCAGCTTTAACCGAAAGCCATGCCCATCCGCTGCCGAAACGATTTGCAGCAGCGTCGTTAAATTTAGCCTGAAATTCAGCAAACGAACCGTATTTTGCATTGATAGCCTCAGCCAGCTTGCCTTTTGGCTCTCCGCCTGCATTGGCAGCCATGCTTTCCCAGAAAAGGCTGTGGTTGTATAATCCGCCCCCGTGATTACGCACAGCCATAGGCAGTTTGCTAATGCTGGCGAAAATTTCTTCGAGTGATGCGCCGTTCATATCCGTTTCCTTGATGGCGGCAACAAATTTGTCAAAATAAGTTTTGTGGTGTTTTGTGTAATGGATCTCCATGGTCATTGCATCGATATGGGGCTCCAGGGCATTAAATGCGTAAGGTAATTCAGGGAATTTGTAGTCCATTGTTTTATTGAATTTTATGTTGGTTTTATAATAATTTAGAAAGTCTATAAATAACAAAGCGTATTATAAAAGGTTCAACGTTTTATAATTCTTTAACAGAGTTGATCATGGACATATCAAGTCTGCAATTGCGAAGCATATCGCTTTTTCAATGAAATAATGATAATCTTTGGCGAAATCAGAATTCAGCCCCAATCTTAATATTAATCTGCCTCGGCGTAAGGTAATTCGGCACACCGTACATATTGCCATTGAAATCTTTTACCCAGGTGTACGAAATTGTATTGTTAACCTGCAGCAGGTTAAGTATTTCGAAAGTTGCCCACAACGATTTGAATCCTTTAAAGAATCCCTTTTTGGGTTGCATGGCTTCAGGTCCTATAAACTGTTTCGACAATCCGATATCGACTCTGCGATAAGGCGGCAAACGATGTGTGTGCGTGTATAAAGGTGTATTGGGAGCTCCGGTTGGCAGACCGCTTCCGAAATATAAACCGATATTCATTTTAAAAGTAGGGTTCATCGGAAGGTAATCCTGGAAAAATAAACCAAAAGTTATCCGCTGGTCGGTAGGCCGGGGAATATAGCCGGGGTAAATAGTTGCAGTGTCAACCGGAACTTCATCTTCGGTATATCCTTTATGAATAACTTCTCCTGCGGCATTATAATATTCGATGTAAAAATCATCATAAAGATCTTCCGCCGTTTTCATATACGATAGACTGGCCCATGACTCGGCACCTTTCACAAATTCGCCATTTACTTTAAAATCAATGCCATACGCATACCCTTTTGATCCGTTTATGCCAAGGTATTGTATGCGCACATTGTCAACCTGGTAAGGTACCAGATCAGTTAAATGCTTGTAATATACTTCGGTAACGAATTTAAATGGCCGGGTCCAGGCCATGAAATTCCAATCGCTGCCGGCAACAAACTGTATTGATTTCTGAGCCATCAGGTCAGGATTTATTTCTCCCTGCAGGTTGCGGAGTTCGCGGTAAAAAGGCGGCTGATAATAATATCCGGCCGAAAACCTGAGCATAACATCTTCTTCCCATTGCGGCTTATATGAAATGCTGGCCCGCGGGCTGACAATAAACTGCCCGTTATAATCCCAGTAATGAAAACGTACACCGGCAGTAAATGCAAGGTCGGTTGAATCACTGTCCAGTGTCCATGTGTTTTGTAAAAAAGCGGTATATCGGTTTGTGTTGAGATCAGCTTTGGTTTTCAGGTGATAGTTTAAAACAAAATCGGTAAGATTTCCTGCCTGTCCGGGTGTTCCCAGGTTAGTCGGCACCGAATAAAATGCCGAATCAATCCGCTGCCATTCGTTGATGCGGTCGTTGATAATTTCCTTCTGATATTTTATTCCCCACAGGGCAAAACTATTGCCTTTTGAATAGCTATACCTGTTTTCGAGATTCATTACCGTCATGTCGAGCTGGTTGCGGGCATGGTCGAAATATCCACCTACGCCTTTGGCTTCGACCGATTCGTTTAAATCAGATCCATCAGGCTGGTTTTCGAGTAAGGCAATGTAGTATTCCGATAATATATCGAACGATTCAGTTTCACGCGAATCGTAAGCTGAAGCTATCCATTTGATCTGTAAATGTTTGCCTGGTTTGTGAGTAAGTGTTACGGCACCCATTCGGCTATCATACTTATCAACTTCCTGGCCTTCGAAATACATGGTTAGTCGCAAAGGAGTAAAATACGTACCGAAATTGGTCTCGCGCGTTTCAGGGACAAATGTGTAATTATTGGAAGAAATATATCCCAATACGGAAAGTTCAAGTTTTTTATTTATTTCAAATGTAAGTAATGATTGTATATCAAGAAATACCGGCTTATAACTTCCTTTGGTTTCGAGAGCATTAAGCAGATATTGGTTGGTTTTGTACCGCACTCCGGCGAGGTAAGTGAATTTCTGGTTTTTAGTGGCTCCTTCCACGTGAGCTGTTGCGCCCAGCAGACTAACCACGGCAGACGAAGCAAACTTAGTGGGATGCTTGTACTTTATATCCAGGACACTTGATAGTTTATCGCCGTATCGCGCTTCGAATCCGCCTGCCGAAAACAAAACCGATGAAACCAGGTCGCTGTTCAGAAAACTCATTCCTTCCTGCTGTCCCGAGCGGACAAGGAAAGGACGGTAGATTTCAATATCATTTACATAAACAAGGTTTTCGTCGAAATTTCCTCCACGCACCGAATACTGCGAACTGAGCTCATTGTTTGAAACAACGCCTGGCATGGTTTTTATCAATGCTTCGATACCTCCCGAGGAAGTAGGCAGTGCCCTCACTGTGCGTGGATCGATGCGTGTAAGGTTGGTATTCCGGATCTGCCGGTCTTCGATAATAATACTTTCGAGTTCGGTAGCGGTGGAAATTATTGTACGGTTTACCCTGAGTTTTTCGCCGGCATTCACTTTCACAACAGCAGTATCGGTTTTGAAACCGATAAAAGAATAAACGATTTTTAATGATTTGCCTGCCGGTATTTGGAGGCTGTAACTCCCGTCAGCGGCAGTAGTCGTACCACCTGGCGAACCGAAAATGCTAACATTAACGAGTTCAACAGGATTATTTTTCTCGTCACTGACTTTGCCGGTGATCATTCCTACCTGAGCAACAGCAATATTGCTTATTATCAGTAAAGTAATACTGAGGAATGATTTCCAAATAAAAACTTTGTACGGGAAAAAAGGCTTCAAAATCGGGCAGTAGTTATGGATAAGGCTGATAAGAATGACGTTCTACAGAACTGATAACGGATTTTATGCTAAAGTAGTATAATTTGTTGCATGAAAATATTGACAAGGTGTTGGGGGGACAAGGGGACAAGGGGAGGGGAGACAAGGCGAGGCGAAGGGGCGAAGGGGCGAAGGGGCGAAGGGGCGAAGGGGCGAAGGGGCGA
>CAZOXJ010000210.1:3591-6368 GCA_964583325.1 uncultured Lentimicrobiaceae bacterium | reverse complement strand
GTTGCTCCTGAAGTAGTTGCTGAGGTAGTTGCTGAGGTTGCTCCTGAAGTTGCTGAAGAAACAGCTCCTGAAGCTCCCGAAACCGAAGAAAAAGCATAATTGCGTTATGAAAGAAGATGAACTTTTCCTTTTGGGAAAGATCGTCAGGACTTTCGGAGCGAATGGCGAATTAGTGATTCAGATAAATTCTGAAATACTTGCCAGGTTAAAAAATATGGAATCAGTGTTCATCAAACTCAATGTGAACCTGGTTCCATTTTTTATTGAAAACCTGCAGCCTCGCCCCAAAAACCAGGCGATAGTAAAATTCATGGATGTTAACAGCGCAGATGAAGCTACACTGCTGGCTGGTTGCGAATTTTACATTCCACTCGAAATGCTTCCGAAAGTAAAAGGGAAAAAGCCTTTTACTTTCGAAATTGAAGGATACAAGGTTATTGATGCGCATCATGGCGAAATCGGAATACTCACAGCGGTGATTGAAGTTCCCCAGCAATCGCTGCTTTCTGTCGATTTCAACGGAAAGGAAATACTGGTGCCGGTTGTAGAAGAAATTGTAAAGGAAATCGACAGGAAGAAGAAAACAATTTATATTGAAGCGCCGGAAGGTTTGATTGATCTTTATATAAATTAGTTTAGTTTCCCGGAAGAGGGATATCGGATGTGGGATGTCGGATGTCGGATGTGGGATGTGGGATGTGGGATGTCGGATGTGGGATGTAAGATCTGGAATTTAAATGATAATCAATAAATTCGGTTGATTATTCATTCTTCACTATTCGTTATTCACTCTTCATTCTTCACTTTTCACTTTTCACTCCCAAATGTTTCATTTCAAAAAATTCAGTATCGACGACGGTAAAGCTGCCATGAAAGTGGGTACCGATGCCGTTTTACTTGGCGCATGGGTAAAGTGCGGGAATGAAACGCGCATTCTCGATATCGGAACAGGATCGGGAATCCTGGCTTTGATGATGGCACAACGCAACAAAGCTGTCGCCATTGATGCCGTAGAAATAGATCACGATGCCGCTGAACTTGCAAGGCAGAATTTTTTGTTAAGTCCATGGGCACAACAGATCAGTATTTACGACGAAACGATACAGGAATTTGCTTTGCATACCGAATCCCGGTATAGTTTGATTGTTTGCAATCCACCCTTTTTTACCGGCTCACTCAAAACTCCCGGAAAAGCCCGCAACCTCGCCCGCCACAACGATTCCCTTCCCGTAACCGAACTGCTTGATATTACTGCAAGCTTGCTTTCAGAAAAAGGGAAAGCAGCTTTTATAATTCCTTTTGACGCTTATGAACATTGGCAGCAGGAAGCAGAAAAACGTAATCTTTTTCCTAGCCGTGCAACAATTGTAAAAAGCTCGCCGACTCATAAACCACATCGTGTTATGATCGAATTTACTTCGGTTAAACAAACTGAAATTAGCGAATCCGAATTAAATATTTATCAGTCAGAAAAGAAATATAGTTTTGATTATCAGGCTCTAACCAAAGATTTTTATTTGAATTTTTAAATTCTCTGCAGCAAATCACTTCATTACTGAAGATGAACAAATAAAAATTATCTTTATCTCAAATTCCCGGTAATGAGAAATCTCTTCAGGTGCGGATTATTTCTGATGTTGTGTTTTATAGCACTATCCTCCGAAGCACAAAAAGTATTCAGTTGCAACAACCGCTATGATGCTGAAATTAAAGTATTTGTAGTCGAAAACCGGTATGATGCCGATTTACTGGTTTACAAAGTTAAAAACGCATACGATGTGGATGGCAATAAAGGATTGTGGTATTTCTGTGAAAACAAATACGATGCTAAAAAACTGATATGGTTTGCAGAAAACCGATACGATGCCGACCTTAAAATCTTCTTTGTCGAAAACCGCTACGATGCCGGTTGGAGGGAGAAGGAGAAAATGCATTTGCTCTTCTAAAAACAATAAGTAAGGAGTGTACTGAAGCTCAGAAATCAGAAGTCACTGTGTTCAGGAACAATATGTACAAATAATTTTATCAATTAAATTATGTCAGGAAAAACAAATAATACATTCATTATCATACTGTTGATAGCAGGTTTGGCTGTATTTTCAGGATGTAAAACCAAATCTGTCGAGAAGCCTCTGCGGATCGCGTTATCTTCAGGAAGTGAAAATTATGTTAACTGGGTTCATCGGGGCGATTCGCTTGCCGAAATCATTGATCTGAAAGAAATGCAGGTCGATTCGGCCCTGAAACTACTTGCAACCTGCGACGCTATTATTTTTACCGGTGGCGAGGATGTGGTTCCTTCGTATTATGGAAAAGCTTATGATTCAGTCCGCTGCGAATCGAACCCGGCCCGCGATATCCTCGAATTTGCACTTATAAAAGAATCAATGCGTTTGCAGATGCCTGTATTCGGGGTTTGCCGCGGACAACAGATATTAAATGTTGCTCTTGGCGGAACATTGATTGTTGATATTCCATCGGATCAACCGGGCGATGTGTTTCACCGCTGTGAGGATTATACTAAGTGTTTTCATTCGGTAAATGTTGTAAGGAACAGCCAATTACACCTCACTTCACAGGCTGACACAGGTATGATAACCACCAATCATCACCAGGCTATTGAAAAACCGGCTCCAGGAATACGCATTACAGCCTGGAGTGCCGACAGCATTGCCGAAGCTATGGAATGGGCCGAACCCGAAGGAAAATCATTTTTGATGGCTGTACAATGGCATCCGGAAAGGATGGATACACTAAGTCCGCTTAGTATGCCATTG
>CAZOXJ010000210.1:0-3491 GCA_964583325.1 uncultured Lentimicrobiaceae bacterium | reverse complement strand
AACTCAAATCCGGGTGAAACCGTGCATCCAACCAATGCAATTGAATCGGCGTTATGCACTTTAGCCGCAAACCAGCAGTCGCGTAAAATAGTGTATTGAAGCTCCTGATTATCGATCAGATTGTTACCCATAACCACTTCCCTGTACTTACCATCAGGAAAAATTATATAAATAATAACAGGACTTCCCAGGTAGAAATGCCAGGTTTCGTCGGACCTTATGCGATGGAAAGCTGAAAAATCGCCGCTTTCGAGCAGGAAATAAATGGAAGTATTTATACTGTGTGGCTCATTATATCTTTCCGGAAGTGAACCTGCCGGCAAGATTTCATCTGATCTGTATACTTCGCGGTACCAACCCCCTTCGGGATGCCGGCTTAAATTCAGATGATCGATAATTGCCGGGGCTTCGTTAATTTGCGGGGGCAGGCTTCCGGTCATTTCTATCGACTCGTTTTTCATTAATCATATAAATTAACCTGACAGACCATAAGTTATTGTAGAAATCACGTTCCACCGGCTTTCCCGTATCAGGATTAATCATCATGCGTGTTGCAATTTTATCAAGAGAATAGGAATATCTTGCATTCAATAAAAGGTTTTTATATACGCGCACTCTCACATCACCGAAAGCGATCCAGTCGTCACGATCAAAAATACCACTCTGAATAGTAACGGAATCAACCCTGTATCCGTTCCGCCATTCCTCAACATAAAAAAGCCGGTTCCATGAAACACCAATTCCGGCAGAAACAACATCATGGTCAGTGTATTGAATCATAAAAGGTACTTCAGCATAATTTAAAATCAGCTTATAGGAACCATCAAGTGAATCCTCAAACTGAGCTTTTTGTTTGCTGCCTTTCTGCGAATAAAGGGTTTCGAGCGACAGCGACCAGTTTTTATAAATCGGCGCAACAACTCCTACACCACCGACAAACCCTATTTTTTTAAATCTGTAAGCATAATCTCCATCGACCTGGCTAAGGTTAAACCCGGTAATAACTTCTCCCTTAAAAATCTGTGAAAAGCCGGGCAGACCGATAAATGTGAGGAGTAAAACAAATACAATTCCTTTAAGCTGTTTTTTCATGTACCAGGTGCTGAGTTCATTTAGGAGTAACGCAATTAAATAAAATAGATTTTAACGGGGTAAAAAATTATTGGATATTTTTCAGGCTGAGCTGTATTCTCCTGCGCTCTTTATCCACTTCCAGCACTTTTACCCTGACCTTTTGATTCAGTTTTACAATTTCATTAGGGTCTTTTATATATTTATCGGCCATCTGGCTAACATGTATAAGTCCATCCTGGTGAACGCCAATATCGACAAAAGCGCCAAAATTAGTGATGTTGGTAACCAAACCATCCAGAATCATACCTGGTTTCAGGTCATCCATTGAATTTACATTTTTATCAAACTCAAACAATTCGAATTTTTCGCGCGGGTCGCGGCCTGGCTTCGAAAGTTCTGTCATAATATCAGTGAGAGTGGGCATTCCGACTTTATCGGATATAAAATCTTCCAGTTTTATCTGCTTACGCAAATCTTCACTTTTCATCAGATCAGCTACCGAGCAACCCGCCTTTTTAACCATGCGGTTAACTATAGGATAACTTTCGGGATGTACTGCGCTAAAATCCAGGGGATTATCCGATTCCCTGATCCTGAGAAAACCGGCGGCCTGTTCAAAAACTTTTTCACCCAGGCGGGGAACACTTTTAAGCTGGTCGCGCGAAGTAAACATGCCGTTTTTATCGCGGTATTCTACAATCTTAGCAGCAAGCGTTGGACCAACGCCCGAAACATACGTCAGCAACTGCTTGCTGGCCGTATTTAACTCCACTCCTACCCGGTTTACGCAACTTTCAACAACCGATTCCAGGCTTTTTTGCAACAAAGGCTGGTTTACATCATGTTGATATTGTCCCACACCGATAGATTTCGGGTCTATTTTAACCAGTTCCGAGAGTGGGTCCATCAGCCGGCGACCGATTGAAATGGCTCCTCGGACAGTAACATCGTATTCGGGAAATTCCTCGCGTGCCACGGCAGATGCCGAATATACAGAAGCACCGCTTTCATTTACCATTAATGCAATTAATTCGGTATCAAAAGGAATTCGGCGGACCAGGTTTTCGGTTTCGCGGCCTGCAGTGCCGTTACCAATGGCAATGGCTTCCACTTTATAGGCTTTTACCAGGTTTTGAATTTTACCAACCGCCAGTTTAACTTCACTCTGGGGTGGATGCGGATAAATGGTTTCGTTATGCAGAAGGCGGCCCTGACGATCGAGGATAACTACTTTGCAACCACTTCGGAAACCGGGATCGATGGCAAGAACCGTTTTTTGCCCTAATGGCGGGAGCATTAGCAACTGCCTGAGATTTTCAGCAAAAACCCTGATGGCTTCCTTATCCGCTTTTTCTTTAGCCATTTGGCGGAATTCCGTTTCAATTGAAGGTTGCAGCAGTCGCTTGTATGCATCTTTTACAGCTTCTTCCACCAAATGAGAACTTTCATTTGATGATTTTACAAAAATCCGGTTCAAGGCTTCACGGGCCTGTTCTTCATTGGGTTCGATGCTAACTTTCAGAAATCCCTCATTTTCGCCACGAAACATTGCCAGCAACCGGTGCGAAGGAGCTTTCATAAGTGATTCGGCCCAATCATAATAGGCTTCATATTTTATTCCTTCAAGTTCCTTCCCTCTTACCGGGCGCGAAAGAATTTCCCCCGTTCGTTCGAACTGGTTCCTGATCCTTTGTCGGCTCTGCTGATTTTCATTCACCCACTCGGCAATTATATCGCGGGCTCCGGCAATCGCATCTTCCTCCGATTTAACATCTTTTTCCTTATTGATAAACTCTTTGGCCTTGCGGAAAGGATCAATTTCATTTTGCGACATGATGATTTTCGCCAGGGGCTCCAGGCCTTTTTCGCGGGCAATAGAAGCCCGGGTGCGGCGTTTAGGCCTGTATGGAAGGTATAAATCCTCCAGTTCGCTCATGGTCGAAGCCTCCATGAATTGTTTTTCCAGTTCAGGAGTGAGCTTTTCCTGCTCTTTGACGGACGCTATTATCGTTTCCCTTCGTTTTTCGAGTTCCACAATTTTCTCATACCGTTCGCGTATGGCACCAATCTGAACTTCATCCAGGCTGCCGGTCATTTCTTTCCGGTACCGGGCAATAAAAGGAACAGTAGCGCCCTCCTTCAGTAATGTTATTGTATTGGTTACCTGGAAATCGCGGACTCCAAGTTCGTTGGCTATCTGAAGGATATATTTCTTTTCCATTTTTTAAAAGTGCTTTTTCGGAATCTGGCAAATTTTGCTGTCTTCACATGCAAAAATAAGAAAAGCCGGGCTAATGTCCGGCTTGTTCCTGATAATGGCAGGATATTATTTTATGATGTGCTGGGTAGTATTACCATTTGAAGAAAAATTTCTAAATTAACATTGATTTTGTTCTTTTGTCTTGACACAAAAGAAC
>CAZOXJ010000209.1:5202-6368 GCA_964583325.1 uncultured Lentimicrobiaceae bacterium | reverse complement strand
TAAACCCCAAAACCCAACAAATCCTTTGTCTCCCGAAATCCTTTCTCCCGAACAATTTCTACTCCTGGCACTCCGCCTTCCTGTTATTGATGTGCGTTCGCCCGGCGAATTCCGGCAGGGGCATATACCCGGAGCTCATAATATTCCAATATTCGATAACGACGAACGTGCCAGGGTAGGGACCACTTATGTGAAAATTGGTAAGGAACAGGCTGTTGAATTGGGTAAGTCAATTGCAGGCGAAAAAACTGATTACTATCTGAATGCTGTCAGCGAAAGTGTTCCGGAAAAACAAATGCTCCTGCATTGCTGGCGCGGAGGCATGCGCAGTGCAAAAATTGCGGCATTTTACGCTGAAGCCGGGTACACGGTTTTTTTGCTGGAAGGTGGTTATAAAGCATACCGCGGATATATCAGGAAACAGTTTTCGTCGGGCCGGCCATTGTTTTTAATCGGAGGATATACAGGATCGGGAAAAACGGCCATTCTGAATGCAATAGGCCAGGCTGGTCATCAGATTATTGATCTTGAAGCACTTGCAAACCATAAAGGGTCAAATTTCGGGCATCTCGGGCAAAATACACAGCCAACTACCGAGCAGTTCGAGAATAATCTTTACCAGCAGTGGGCTGAACTTGAGCCTTTAACCCCTCTCTGGCTGGAACATGAAAGCATGGGTATTGGCAGCATTTATCTGCCGGATACATTCCGGTCGGCTATGCTTAACGGAGTTCTTTTCTTTATTGATGTACCCAAACCTGACCGTATCAAAAGGCTTGTTGATGAATATGCTCATTTCAGGAAGTCAGAGCTTCAGGCTATCCTGGAGCATCTGGCAAGTTTCATGGGTTCCTATCAATCGCGTGAAGCATTGCTTGCTTTGCAAAACGACGATTTCGGAAAAGTAGCCGATCTTACTTTATCCTATTACGATAAACTTTACGAAAATGCACTTTCCCGCAGGCCAGTGCGTAAAATTGTGAAAATACCATTGTTATCGGGAAGTGTTGATGAACATGCAAAATTGATTATGGAAAAGGCATTTCAGAACGAAATAAATTCATAATTCATCGCTATGCGAATTCAACTAATTGTCGCTTAGTGTTCTATGTGCTTTAGTGGTTTGAAAAATTCCAAATTCCAAATTCCAAATCCCAAACCCCAAA
>CAZOXJ010000209.1:0-5102 GCA_964583325.1 uncultured Lentimicrobiaceae bacterium | reverse complement strand
GCTACGCCCGAAGAAATTATTTTCACCAGCGGCGGTTCCGAGTCCGACAACCACGCACTGAAAGGCGCGGCTTTTGCTTTGCGCGAAAAAGGAAATCATATTATTGTTTCCACCATTGAGCACCCAGCTATCCTCGAGGTTTGCACCTGGCTTCAGAAACAGGGTTTTGAGATTTCTTACCTTCCTGTTGATAGCAATTGTTTGGTTGATACGTCGAAACTCGAAAGTTTAATTACTTCGCAAACCATACTTATTTCAGTAATGCATGCCAATAATGAAGTCGGTACCATACAGCCGATTGCCGGACTGGCTGCCATCGCTCATCGTTTTGGTATTTTATTTCATACTGATGCTGCCCAGTCGGCAGGAAAAATCCAGATTGATGTTAATGAAATGCAGGTGGATTTGCTCACCTTGGCCGGACATAAATTATATGCTCCTAAAGGAATCGGGGCTTTATTTATTCGTAAAGGAGTGATACTTGATAACCTGATACATGGTGCCGGACAGGAACATAATCTGCGGGCCGGTACCGAAAATCTGCTCGAAATCGTTGGTTTTGGAAAAGCGTGTGAAATTGCTGCCCGCGATCTGGAAAAAAACAGTAAATATCTGTCGGAAATGTGCGATATGCTTCGCAATGAGTTGCTTGCACGAATTCCATCCATGCATATTCACACCGTTTCAAACACAAGTTTACCAAACACCCTTAGCGTTGCTTTTCGCGGAATACCGGCAGACACATTATTGTCAACATTACCACAGTTAGCTGCTTCTGCCGGGGCAGCATGTCATCCGGCAGGTGTTACCAGTTCTCACGTTCTGTTGGCTATGGGCGTAACTACAGAGTTTGCAATGGGTACAATCCGGCTCTCAACAGGCAAATACTCTACTTCAGAAGAGATGATTTCGGCCGCCCAGATGATTTCGGAAGCCTATTCTGCTATAGTTTCGCCAACAGAGGTTTCAAATCCGCAATCGTCGGATGAAAAAGTAAAACTTACACAGTTTACCCACGGTTTAGGCTGTGCCTGTAAAATGCAACCTGCTGATCTTGAAAATGTTCTCAGGAAATTGCCAGCCATTACTGATCCAAATGTATTAGTTGGCAATGCTTCGGGCGACGATGCAGCAGTTTACCTCATAAATCCGGAACAGGCAGTTGTTCAGACACTTGATTTTTTTACACCCATTGTTGACGATCCGTATGATTTCGGGGCGATAGCTGCTGCAAATGCGCTTAGCGATATATATGCCATGGGAGCAACGCCACTTTTTGCGTTAAATATTGTTGCTTTTCCGGTGCAACGTCTTCCTCTTGAAGTACTTGAGCAGATTTTACTTGGCGCTGCCGATAAAGCTGCCGAAGCAGGAATCAGCATAATCGGCGGACATAGCATTGATGATACCGAGCCTAAATTCGGGATGTGCGTTACCGGTTTGGTTCATCCCGAAAAAGCATGGAAAAATATCGGTGCCCGGCCCGGTGATATACTTATACTTACCAAACCTTTAGGAACAGGAATAATCTCAACAGCAGTAAAAAGTGGTCTGGCCGGTGACGACACCGCTGCCGAAGCATGCAAATGGATGAAGCAACTTAATCACAAAGCGGCCCAGGCTTTTTCGAAATTTCCGGTGAATGCTTGTACTGATATCACAGGTTTCGGCCTTGCCGGGCATTTAAGTGAGATGACCCGTGGCAGCCAGGTAAACGCTGAAATTAATTTTGACACATTACCTTTTATGAATAAGGTTAAAGAACTTGCTGTTTCGGGTGCCATTCCCGGTGGAACTCATAAGAACCTCCAGTTTTATAAGGAATGGATAAAATGGAATGCTGTTTTATCGGAAACCGAAAAGTTGATGTTTTGCGATGCGCAAACTTCAGGCGGTTTACTTGTAGCAATTCCTGAAAATTTCAAAGATCAGGTTCTGTTGGAGTTAGAGGCGCAAGGTGTTGTTGATGCAACAGTTATCGGAAGGATTATGGAAAAAGGAACGGGGATTATAAGCGTAAATTAAAGAGCAACGTTTCCTGGTATGTCAGTTTTTAAAACAGTATTTATAAATTTCCCCAAATCTGTATATTCCAGGTTTTCCGGATTTCCACGTTATACAAAGCGGATTATTATTGCTGTTCTTGCTTCCTTCATTTCGTTTTTTTGCATTGATCTGGTCTTTCCTGTAAAAACAAATATTCATTATTCTCAGCTTATTCTCTCCGACGATCAGAAACTTCTGAATGCGGCCTTATCTTCCGATCAGCAATGGCGCATGAAAGCGGAGATAGCTGAAGTAAATCCCTTGCTTTTAAAAACACTGATTTATAAAGAGGATCGCTGGTTCAGGTTTCATCCCGGAGTAAATCCACTTGCTGTTGCCAGGGCATTGTGGCAAAATATCGCAACAGGCAAACGTGTTTCAGGCGCTTCAACTATTTCGATGCAGGTGGTAAAAATGCTTGAGCCGCGAAAGCGAAATCTGGCAAATAAAATGCTCGAAAGTTTCCGGGCACTGCAATTGGAATTGCATCATTCGAAAAATGAAATACTTGAGTTGTATATTAATCTCCTGCCTTATGGAGGAAATATTCAGGGTGTAAAAGCGGCTTCCTTTCTTTATTTCGGACAGGAGCCACAGGCGCTCAGTCTAGCTCAGATTGTTACTTTGGCAATTATCCCCAACGATCCCAATCGCCGACGTTTAGGAATTCATAATGAAAGTATTGTGAACGCAAGGAATTACTGGCTTGTAGCACTCAGTAAACATGGTATTTTTGATAAACAAACCCTTGAAGATGCTCTTCTTGAGCCTCTTACCGCTAAACGGTATAGCGCCCCGAAACAAATTCCTCATTTATCACGGCTGCTAACCCGCATGCATCCTTCCGAGCCGGTTATTAAAACCTTTATCAGTTCCGGAATTCAGGATTTTGTGGAAAACACCGTGCGTAACGATGTGAATATGTACCGTGGAATGGGTGTTGGAAATGCCGCTGTGGTGCTGATTGATAATCGCAAACATGCTGTTATAGCGTATGTTGGCTCCGCCGGTTTTTGGGAAAACCAGTTCCAGGGACAGGTTGACGGGGCTTCGGCCCTTCGCTCACCGGGAAGCGCGTTGAAACCGTTCCTGTTTGCTCTTGCAATGGACCGCGGACTTATTACTCCAAAAACTATTTTACAGGATATTCCTCAGAATTTCAATGGTTACCGCCCGTTGAATTACGATGAAACTTTCCGTGGACGCTTAACTGCTTCGCAAGCCCTGGCGCTGTCGCTCAATATTCCGGCCGTTGATCTGGCTAACAGGGTAGGAGTGGACCTGCTGAACGAAAAACTCAGCCGTGGCGGATTAAAATGGATTGGTGAACGCAAAAAATCATTGGGGCTTTCCGTAATTCTCGGGGGCTGCGGTGTTACACTCACCGAATTGACAAATCTTTACGCCTGCCTGGCAAATGGCGGAGTTAAATATCCCCTGCTTTTCTCTACTGATGATGAAAGCACTTTAGCGGATACAATTTTCGGGCCCCAGTCGTCGTGGATGATTCACGAAATACTTACCGGTTTAAAGCGACCTGACTTGCCGAATAACTTTGAAAACACGGTCAATCTGCCTCATATCGCCTGGAAAACCGGAACTTCCTATGGCCGTCGCGATGCATGGAGTTTCGGATATAATCCTGATTATACCGTTGGTGTTTGGGTTGGTAACTTCGATGGGTCGGGCGTTCCGGAACTTTCGGGTGCTGATTTTGCCACGCCGTTACTCTTTAAAATATTCAACTATCTCACATTCAATCAGAAACCAGTGTGGTTTCAACGCCCGGAAGGAATCGATTTCCGGCTGGTATGCAGCGAATCCGGATTACCACCCGGCGAATCCTGCACCAATCTTATTATGGATGATTATATTCCGGCTGTATCGCCAAATCGCAAATGCGATCATTTACTACCGGTTTTTGTTGATGAAGCCGGTACAATTTCCTATTGCCGTTCGTGTATGCCACAAACGGGTTACCGAACGGAATTTTTTCCAAATCTGAGTCCGGGATTAATTGCTTTTTACGAAGAAGAGCAGGTTCCTTACCGCAAAATTCCACCACATAATACCTTGTGCAACAGGGTTTATCATAGTGATAGCCCGGTTATTACATCCCTCGCCGATGGCAAGGAATATATTTTATACACTAATGCGAAGCAGCAATTGCAATTGGCTTTTACGGCTACATCCGATGTAAATAAAGTGTATTGGTACATTAACGATAAGTTTTTTAAAGAGGCCTCTCGCGGCGAAAAATTGTTTTTTACACCCACTTCAGGAATGATAAAAATTTCCTGCAGCGACGACAAAGGAAGGAATTCGGATATTGTTGTAAAAGTGAGTTTTTTGTAAATTTTTTCAACAGGAGTGAATCGATATTGGTGGTTCACGATTAACTTTCAATTTAATAATGGTGGACTTTTTATTGTTGAAGCAAAAACTTTTCAACAGTATTTCACAACTGAATAAATTGTATCATAATCTTTCAATTATGATGTTTTCATATTATTGATATACAGCATATTATAAAAGCTAAACCTTGATTAGCAATCATCTTGCTTAATTAGTTAACAATTGCGCAAAATTTTGATTCTGTCACAGTAAGATTATTATCTTTGCCACAGCAAAAAAGAACGACAAATAATACATAACTATATGATTACCAACAATTTTATTGATCGTCACAACGGTCCGGGTAAGGATGAAACCGAACTCATGTTAAAGGCTGTCGGAGTTACCTCACTCGACCAGCTTATTGATGAAACTGTACCTGCTTCCATCAGGTTGCCAAAACCGCTTAATCTTCCGGCAGGCTTGAATGAATTCGAATACCTGAATCACATAAAAGCGCTTGCTTCAAAAAACAAAGTATTCAAATCATACATTGGGATGGGATATTACAATACCATTACTCCGGGTGTGATTTTAAGAAATATTTTCGAAAATCCGGGCTGGTACACATCCTACACTCCTTACCAGGCTGAAATATCGCAGGGCCGCCTCGAAGCTTTGCTTACCTATCAGACGATGATAACTGATCTGACCGGCATGCC
>CAZOXJ010000208.1:5056-6374 GCA_964583325.1 uncultured Lentimicrobiaceae bacterium | reverse complement strand
TGTTTTGAGGCTTCACAGTTTTATGAATGATTTAAATCGTGAATGAGAAAAGAATCTTAAAACAGTGACTGTAGCGTGTGATGAAAGGATCACCTCGATTGAGGATATTTTTTTTAGCAGGTAAGGCAGAACATATGCAATTAAATAAAGACTTGGGGTGTGTTTTTTTGAAAGGATTCCGGCTGTGAGCGGGAATCCTTATTTGCGTTTCGAAGTACATTTAATTAAAGGATAAAACCAGCCCTGCATTTCCGCTTTTTTGTTTGGAAGTCCCGGTATTAATCAAAAAGAGTATGAATTACACAAAACGCATTTTAATCTGCATTCCGTTTTTTATCGCCTCTGCATCTACAATTTTCAATAGCTGCAGCAAGGACGACAACCTGGTAAATCCCTTAGGAACCAGGGTTTACACCACACTCGACAGAACCATTATCCCGGCTAACGTTTCATCCTGGCCGGTTATGTATCCATACGAAGTTTCTAAATTTCCCGGTTTCCCTCAATATGGGGCATGGACTTACGGCCCGGGGCTTGATTACCAGAAAAGGCTGGATCTTATGGCACCAGGATATACAGGAGCTTCGGTTACAAAATCTGCCCGTCTGTTAAACTTTTTTGCCATCACCGACGCCCATATGACCGATGAGGAAACCCCTGCTTCGGCTATGTATTTCGGATATAAAGGCGGTTTTATTGGCGGATATTCGCCGGTTCTGCTTTTTACAACCCAGATTTTCGATGCAGCAATCCGTACGATCAACCTGCTTCACAAAGAAAAACCTTTTGACTTCGGGATTTCGATGGGTGATGACTGCAACAATACCCAATACAACGAACTCCGTTGGTATATCGATATTCTTGACGGCAAGAAAATAACTCCCGATTCAGGTATAAAGGATGATCCCAAACCAGGCACGGGAAATGATTACCAGGACGAATTCCAGGCTGAAGGGCTTGATCCTGCCATTCCCTGGTACCAGACGATGGGCAATCATGATCATTTCTGGACTGGTTTACTTCCTCCTGACGATGCCGCAAGGGCAGTGTATGTAAGTGACGAAATACTTAACGTCGGCAATGTACTGCAGCACCCTTATGATCCTAAGCCCTTTGAGACTCGTGGTATTTATATGGGTACTATCGATGGCACATCACCTCTGGGCGAAATTACAGGAATCGGAGCTGCGGGTAATTTCCCTACGCCACCGAAAGTGGATGCCGCCGATCCAAACCGGCGCTCACTACTTAAAGAAGAATGGATGAATGAATTTTTCAACACATCCTCAAACCCTGTAGGACATGGATTCAGCCAGGC
>CAZOXJ010000208.1:0-4956 GCA_964583325.1 uncultured Lentimicrobiaceae bacterium | reverse complement strand
GTTTCCGAGAGTGATTTCATTGCCAAACTTCATACCTACCCGAATCTGATTTTGTGGATCGCGGGTCACCGGCATGTAAACCAGGTTACCCCAATGCCATCAACCGACCCGGTTCATCCCGAAAATGGTTTCTGGCAAGTTGAAACTACATCACTCAGAGATTTCCCCCAGCAATTCCGCATGTTCGATATCACGCGCAACAGCGACAACACGGTTTCGATTTTCGCCACCGACGTTGACCCAATCATGACAGAAGGTTCATTGCCGGCACTATCGCGTTATTATGCTGTTGCCGCCCAGCAGATATTCGATGTTCTGAAGCCGTATGCACCTTCTTTTTCGTATAATGCCGAACTTGTAAAGCAACTTACTCCGGAAATGCAGCTGAAGATTAAGACGTGCGGAAAGCTGACAGTTAAGTAAGTGATCTTTCTGATGATTATCAGTTCCAGATAATTTTCTAAAAAATGAAATACGGATACGAACTTTTACCTGCTTGGTTTGGTGGAGTTTCCATGTGCATTTCATCCTCTAATAAACGGATTGCCCCACGGCGCCGGCGGTCAATCCCAATAATTAATCCAGGTTTAAATTAATCAGGATACGATTTCATCCAATGCCTGTTTCAAACCAGGAAAACTGAATTGAAATCCTTCGTCAAGCAAATGTTTCGGCGGGGCAAACTGTCCGCCTGTAACTGCTATGGCGCCTTCGCCAAATATTAGTTTTAACGCAAAAGCAGGAACAGTAAATAGTGCAGGTCTTTTAAAAATACCCGCCAGCACTTTGGTAAATTTTTCGTTGGTCACCACTTCGGGGGCCGTGAAGTTAAATTCTCCTGACGCTTTCGGATTTTCAATAATAAATTGAATAGCTCTGACAAGATCAGTGATATGAATCCATGAAAAACCCTGCCGGCCAGACGCAATTTTACCACCAACTCCAAGTTTGAACAAAGGAAGCATTCGTTGCAACGCGCCTCCATCCTTACCCAGAACAATTCCCAAACGGATAATTGCAACCCTGGTGAACGGAACTGCATTATTAGCTTCCTTCTCCCAATTGCTGCAGATTTCGGCAAGATAATCATCAGCCATTCTGAATTTAAACTCTGTTTGTTCTCCTTCCGGTGCATAAATTCCAACCGCTGAAGCCGAAATCAATAATCCAGGTTTTGTTTCCAGTAAATTAATAGCCTCAACAATTTTACGCGTTGTAATGATACGGCTGTCGAACAGCATTTTTTTATAAGCTTTGGTCCAGCGACCTACAATCGGAGCACCTGCCAGATTGATTATCACATCAACACCTGCAAGGGATTCGGCTAACACGGAAGGCGATGTTCCGGCATTTACCCGTGGCAGGCTACGCATCTCATTTCCACCAGACTTAAAAAATGAACTCAGTTTTTTACCAATAAAACCACCTGCTCCAGCAATTGCAATCACCATATTATTAAAAGTTTAGAAAGTAACATTTTTAACCAGGAGAATGTTCTGACTCCTTAACCAGTAAAGTTAACGTTTTTTTCGAGCTCTTCTGTTAATCAATTAACAAAGGATCAATTATGTTTACAAAATTTATACCTTTGTCCACAATTAACGTATCCGGACTTATCCGGCCAATATGCTGGCCAACATATAATAGACTATGGATCAGAACAATGAAAAACTTTTTGACACATTCCCACCGGTAAGCACTTCCGAATGGGAAGCCCGTATTACTGACGATCTGAAAGGTGCTGATTACCAGAAAAAACTCATCTGGAGAACATCCGAAGGATTTGAAGTGAAGCCTTACTACAGGGATGAAGATACACAGGATATTGCATTTATAAATGCCGCTCCAGGCGAATATCCTTTTGTACGTGGCACCAAAACCATTTCTAACGACTGGCAAATCCGCCAGGATATTGAAACCGATGATATTGAGGAAGCTAACCGCCTTGCTGTTGATGCCGTTAAACGTGGCGCAACCGGCCTTGGATTGGTAGCCGAAGACCTTTCAACTGACAAGGATGTTGAGGATTTACTGAAAGGTATTTCGCTTAAAGATGTTGCCATTCATTTCGGGGCAGCACCTTCCTATCCTTCCTTAATTAAGGTTGTTGCAGCATATCTTAAATCGCAAAAGCTTGCAGCAGATAAAGTACAGGGTTCATTCGATTTCGATCCGATCAGTTATGTGCTGCTGAACGGTGATTTCTGGAAATCGGAAAAGAGTGATATGGCTGAAGTTGCCACCATGGTAAAACTTGGGAAGGAATTGATGCCATCGATGAAAGTGATCAATGTTAACGGTCATTATTTTAATAGTGCCGGAGCAACCATGGTTCAGGAACTGGGTTTTGCCCTTGCTTCGGGAGCCGAATACCTCACACTCACTGCCAAAGCAGGAATACCTGTTGACGATGTAGCTCAGCGCATGATGTTTTCGTTTGGCGTTGGATCAAATTACTTCATGGAAATTGCCCGCCTGAGAGCAGCCCGCCTGCTTTGGGCAAAAATTGTTGAACAATACAAACCACAGGATGAAGCATCCATGCAGATGTGGATTCACAGCAATACATCAGCCTGGAACAAAACATTATTCGATCCGTATGTAAACCTGCTGCGTACCACCACCGAAGCTATGTCGGCAATTATTGCAGGCACGCAGTCGCTCAGTATTCTTCCTTTCGATACCTTTTACAAAGATCCTGACGAGTTTTCGAACCGCCTGGCCCGCAACCAGCAGATTATACTTAAAGAAGAAGTTTATCTCGATAAAGTTGTTGATCCTGCTGCCGGTTCCTATTATATCGAAAACCTGACTCAATTAATAGCTGAAGCTGCATGGAAAGTCTTTCTTCTGATTGAAGAAAAAGGCGGAATGATTGAAGCTGTTAAAGCAGGATATGTGCAGGACCTGGTTGAGAAATCAGCCGGTCAGCGCCTGGATGATATCGCCAACAGGCGGATCATACAGCTTGGCACTAACCAATACCCGAACCCTGAAGAGCAGATGCTCGAAAAAATACATTTCGCCGAAGAGGATGAAATGGAAGAAGAGGAATTGTATGCTGACGAAGATATGGAAGTTGAAGATGATGAGGACGATGAAACGCCTACTACCTATAAAAAACTGGTTCTTTTCGGAGGCTCCGATGCTTTCGATCAATTACGGCTTGCTACCGAACAGTTTGTTGCCGAAGGAAATAAAAAGCCTGCAGTATTCCTGTTCAACATCGGAAACCTGGCCATGCGAAAAGCAAGAGCCATGTTTACCACCAACTTTTTTGGTTGTGCCGGATACGAAATCCACGACAATATGGGATTCAACACCATTGATGAAGGTGTAAAAGCTGCCCTGGCATCAAAATCTGAAGTTGTTGTCATTTGCAGTTCCGATGATGAATATGCTACATTAGGACCAGAAATCTGCCAGAAACTAAAAAAAGCCAACAAGGATCTTATCCTTGTGGTTGCCGGATATCCTAAAGAAATTCTCGATATGCTGAAACAAGCCGGTGTCGAAGAGTTTATTCACGTCCGTAGCAACCTGCTCGAAACATTGGAGAAATTCCAGGAAAAACTTGGTATTTTCTAATATCAGCATTTACTTACAAATAACTTAGAATTCACAAAATCCCTCATCCTACGATGCGACCCGATTTTAAAAATATTGATATAAAAAGTGGCCACTCCAAACCGGTCACCAGTCAGCTTTCAGCACAAACTGAATGGATGACGAACGAACAGATAGCCGTAAAACCTGTTTACACCCGTGCTGATCTTGCCGGGATGGAACACCTTAACTACGCCGCAGGCGTTCCGCCATTCCTGCGCGGTCCATACAGTACCATGTATGTAATGAAACCCTGGACGATCCGCCAGTATGCCGGTTTTTCAACCGCGGAAGAGTCAAATGCGTTCTACCGACGCAACCTTGCTGCCGGACAGATGGGACTATCCGTAGCTTTCGACCTTGCTACACACCGCGGATACGACAGCGATCACGAACGTGTGGTCGGCGATGTTGGAAAAGCAGGTGTTGCCATCGACTCCATCCTGGATATGAAGATCCTTTTCGATCAGATTCCGCTGGATAAAATGTCGGTTTCGATGACCATGAACGGAGCCGTGCTTCCTGTGCTTGCTTTTTACATAGTAGCCGCCGAAGAACAAGGCGTTCCGATGGAAAAACTGAGTGGTACCATCCAAAATGATATTCTTAAGGAATTCATGGTTCGCAATACCTATATCTATCCGCCTTCGCCAAGTATGCAGATCATAGCCGATATTTTTGAATTCACTTCAAAAAATATGAAGAAATTCAACTCTATCAGTATCAGCGGTTATCATATGCAGGAAGCAGGCGCTACAGCTGATATCGAGCTTGCCTATACACTTGCCGATGGTTTGGAATATTTACGCAAAGGAATTGCCGCCGGAATTCCTGTGGATGCATTTGCACCAAGGCTTTCATTTTTCTGGGCGATTGGCATGAACCATTTTATGGAAATTGCCAAGATGCGTGCCGGACGAATGCTTTGGGCCAAAATCGTACAGCAGTTTAATCCCAAAGATCCTAAATCGCTGGCACTCCGAACCCATTCCCAAACATCGGGCTGGAGCCTTACCGAACAAGATCCTTATAACAATGTTACGCGGACCTGCGTTGAAGCTTTGGCTGCAGCTCTTGGGCACACACAGTCGTTGCACACCAATGCTTTGGACGAAGCCATTGCTCTGCCAACCGACTTTTCGGCCCGCATTGCCCGTAACACTCAGATTTACCTCCAGGAAGAAACCAACATCTGTAAAGCTGTCGATCCCTGGGCAGGCTCTTACTACGTAGAAACTCTTACCAATGACCTGGCCCGCAACGCCTGGAAACTGATACAGGAAGTGGAAGAATTGGGTGGAATGTCGAAAGCCATTGAAACCGGTATTCCTAAAATGCGTATCGAAGAAG
>CAZOXJ010000207.1:0-6448 GCA_964583325.1 uncultured Lentimicrobiaceae bacterium | reverse complement strand
TACCGGAACCCTTACCGAACGCCAGCTTCAGAACCAGGTGCTCGACGATATGGATCTCGAACGCGAACGCGGAATCACCATAAAGAGCCATGCTATACGTATGGATTATCTGCATAACGGCATCAAATACGAGTTAAATCTTATTGATACGCCGGGACATGTTGATTTTTCGTACGAGGTTTCACGGGCTATTGCTGCCTGCGAAGGTGCGTTGCTGATCGTTGACGCTACTCAGGGTATCCAGGCCCAGACAATTTCGAACCTTTATCTTGCCCTCGAACATGATCTGGAAATTATTCCGATCATGAATAAGATGGATATGGATTCAGCCATGCCCGAAGAAGTGGAAGACCAGATTGTTGAGTTGATCGGTTGTAAGCCGGAAAGTATTATCCGTGCCAGCGCCCGCACTGGATTGGGCATACAGGATATTCTCGATGCTATCATCAGCCGCGTCCCTGCTCCAAAAGGCGATCCCGAAGCTCCGCTGCAAGCACTTATTTTCGACTCATTATTTAATTCGTTCAGAGGAATTATTGCCTATTTCCGTATTTTCAACGGACAGATACGTAAAGGTGATCTGGTGAAATTTGTAAATACAGGAAAAGAATATAAAGCCGAAGAAATAGGACTGCTAAAGCTGCAGCAAAAACCAATGGATATGCTTACCACAGGCGACGTTGGTTATATTATTTCCGGTATTAAAACAGCCAAGGAAATTAAAGTAGGCGATACCATTACCCATGTGGAACGTCCGTGTGATAAAGCCATAGAAGGGTTTGCCAATGTTAAACCTATGGTTTTTGCAGGGATTTACCCCATTGATGCCGATGACTACGAGGAACTTCGTGCTTCTATCGAAAAACTGCAGCTCAACGATGCCTCACTTACTTTTGAGCCTGAATCTTCGGCTGCTTTAGGTTTTGGTTTCCGCTGCGGATTCCTTGGGTTGCTGCATATGGAAATTGTTCAGGAGCGCCTCGATCGCGAATTCGATATGGATGTAATTTCAACTGTTCCTAACGTAATGTATAAAATCATTACCACAAAAGGGGAGGAACTGGAAGTGCATAATCCTTCGGGAATGCCTGATATTACATGGATTGATGATATTTACGAACCTTTTATTGCTGCTCAGGTAATTTCGAAATCGGATTACCAGGGTGCCATCATGAAACTTTGTCTGGATAAACGCGGAACACTCAAAAACCAGGTTTATCTTACACAAAACCGTGTGGAACTTAGTTTCGATCTGCCTTTGGGTGAAATTGTGATTGATTTTTATGATAAACTCAAAAGCATTTCGAAAGGATATGCTTCATTCGATTATCATATTTCTGATTATCGCAAGGCTGACCTTGTAAAACTTGATATTTTGCTTAACGGCGATCCCGTTGATGCTCTAAGTACGCTTATCCATCGCGATAATGCATACAGTTTCGGCAAACGCATCTGCGAAAAGCTGAAAGAACTTATCCCAAGGCAACAGTACGAAGTTGCTATTCAGGCTGCTATCGGAGCTAAAATCATTTCGCGCGAAACAATTAAGCCACTTCGTAAGGACGTTATTGCCAAATGTTACGGGGGTGATATTTCGCGTAAGCGCAAATTGCTCGAAAAACAAAAGAAAGGTAAAAAGCGCATGCGTCAGATCGGAAACATAGAAGTTCCGCAAAGCGCATTTTTAGCAGTTTTAAAGCTTGATTAACAGATTCCTTCACGAAAGTAAGCTGACAATCAACTGTTAATAGCAGTTATCAAAACTATTGCATAAGCCGAAATTCCCTCTTCGCGGCCTTCGAAGCCAAGTTTCTCTGTGGTAGTAGCCTTTACGGAAACCTGGCCCGCTTCAATGGCCAGCAACCCGGCGAGTGTTGCGCGCATCGTTTCAATATAAGGTGCAATTTTCGGAACCTGCGCAGCAATGGTGGAATCAATATTTTCAATTCGGTATCCTGCCTTATTTAATAGTTCAGCTGTTTTCGACAGCAGAATTTTACTGTCAATTCCTTTGAAAGAAGCATCAGTATCAGGGAAATGCCTGCCAATATCACCCATAGCAGCGGCACCAAGCAACGCATCACAAATGGCATGAATCAAAACATCGGCATCCGAATGACCATCGAGCCCTTTGTGATGAGGTATTTTTATTCCGCCCAGCCAAAGGTCGCGGCCATCAGCAAAACGGTGAACATCGTATCCGAATCCTATGCGCATTTTCTTTTAGGGTTTAGGTTTTAGGGGTTGGGTTTTAGGACGCCAGAATACCACTGGTAAAAATCATTCAAAAAACCGTTCCTCAAAGTTAATAAGAAAAAGTTTCTTAGTGGCCCGGGTTACCGCGGTATATAACCAGCGGAGGTATTCGGTATCAATCATTTCATCTTTTAGAAAGCCTTTTTCGATAAATACCGCATCCCACTGCCCGCCCTGTGTTTTATGGCAGGTAAGGGCGCTGGCATGTTTAACCTGTAACGCATTGAAATGCGGGTTGTTCCGGATGCCTGCCATCCTTTTGCGGCGTGTGCTTTCGCCCATATAATCGGCCATCACTTCATTGAAAAGCCGCTGGTTGTCCTCATAATTCAAGGCAGGTCCTTCCGAGTTGATAGTGTTGAGAAGGAGTTTTACATCAAAAGAAGGTTCTTCAGGATAATCAACCATTCGTACAGTAGCTTCAGCAAATCTGAAACCGTAAAGTTCTTCTGTTTTTCGTAAGCTTTGCACTTCAATAATATCGCCGTTGGCAATAAAGCCTGCTTTCGACTCATCGGGCAGCCAGAAATAATTGTTTCTAACAACCATCAGGTTATCGCCTGCTGACAGTTCATTTTCATGAAAAAGGATACGCTCCCTGATAGCCTGGTTAAAAAGGTTGGCACGTTTATTCGAACGTGTGATCACAACGGTATTTTCGCGGCCATAATCGCTAAAAGCTTGTTGCATGGCATCGGGCATATCGATACCTGTTATGCTTATCACATCGGCGAAAGCGTTTTCCTTACCGAATAAGGGAAGTGGCAGGCCTGATCCGTTGATACCTATTTTTGCCCTGATTCCGGTTGCTACCGAAAGAATACCTGATTCGAGCGACTGCCGCACAACATCTGAAAGTATAAAGCTATCGAGATCGAGGTAATACGATTCGCGCAACAGTTCTGTATCGAGCGCCGGGCTCTGAATGGAGCCTACCGGTGGCAGCTGGCACGAATCGCCAAGGAAAAGCATTTTGCAATCCTGTCCCGAAAACACATGGCCAATCAGGTCTTCGAGCAGGTTACGCATTTGAAAGGCAGTGTTTTCACCCGATTGGCGGTCGTCGGGGATCATCGAGGCCTCATCGACGATAAATAAGGTACGCACCGATTTATTCTGCTGCACCTGGAAATGTACATGCCCGTCAGCATCCATTGCCGGCCGATACAGCCGCTTATGAATAGTATAAGCCGGCATTTGCGCATACAGCGAAAGAACTTTGGCTGCTCTTCCTGTCGGGGCAAGTAAAACAGCGCTGTAACCTGCTTTAGGCAATGCTTTTACAAGCGTGCTCACAACGGTGGTTTTTCCGGTTCCTGCATATCCTTCGAGCAGGAATAAGGGAAATTGACCCATATCGGAAACGATAAAATCAGCAAGCCTTTTAATAAGGTTTTGTTGGCCGGGAGTAGGGGAGTAGGGGAACTCGCGGAAAATATAGCTGCTGAAATCGGTGGCGGTGATCAATCGGGAGGTTTTTTAAAGTCAGTTTAGATAAGTGAATTTATCATTTAGTAGGGGCGAGGGGGGAGATTGGGCGAGTGGCGAGACGGTCTGGAATTATTGATTTTAATTTATGAAGGGGCGACAAGGCGATGGGTGCAAAGAAATGTACTGAAATGATAAAATATCAGAAGGGGTAACCTATACCGAAATTCCAGATGGCATTACGGAATCCTACATCTGCGGGATTAAACCATGCATCTGTTTCGCGAGCCGGATTATGAATAGGAACAGCTACATCGAGGCGTAAAATGAAAAATGAAAAATCAAATCGGAGTCCCAGGCCTGCATCTATTGCTATCTGCTTGTAAAACGTATCGAAATTGAATTCGCCTTTTGGAAAATCTTCACTTGCCTGCCGCAACCAAACGTTTCCGGCATCCACAAATAAGCTTCCCAGAACAAAACTGTAAATAGGGAAGCGGTGTTCGAGCGTCGAAAGCAACATGATTTCACCGGTTTTATCGTAAACATTATTTGAGTTTACATAGGCTCCAGGCCCCAGCGACCGCAGCCGCCAGCCGCGCATATCGTTAGCGCCGCCAAGCCAGAAACTCTTTTCGAACGGCACCGATTCCGAATTTCCATAGGGTTTCGCAATACCACCCATAACCCGGAATGCAAGTGTGTTGTTAAATCGCAGTTTCCAGTATTTCCGGTAATCGACATCGAACCTTACAAATTGCGAATACTGAACACCAAAATGTTCGTAATGTCCATCTTCGTTCACAGGTCGGTCCGAAGCATTATCGATAAGGAATGGGATGTTTCCCGAAGTTTCGGTATTCAGGCGGAGGAAATACTGATCGTTCAGCTTGGTGATCCCAATATTACTCATGATTATGCTGTAACGGATCATGGTCAGCAAGTGATCGGTATATTGCGATTTATAAACAGGATCCGTAAGCGAATCGAGCGCTGCCTGAAAGGATTCACTGGGAAAGATATCAATAAAGTTTAGCTCGAGAGGAGTTAATATATGACTGATTTTCTCATTACGATTCCATTTGTACGACCAGGATGCACTCGAAATTGTTCTTTTATATTCAGGCCGCAGCTCAAACCCGGCACCGGCTGTAAGTGATGTCCGGCCTCTTTTTTCGTCCTGCTGATACTTCGATCTGTAAGGTATCAGTAACCTGGGGAAGTCGATGCTGGCTTCAGCGCCTCCTTCGAGTGTGCTGAAAAACAGGAAATAATTACTCACATCCTCGTTGTTGAGACTTCCCTGTATTTCGGCACTTGCCCTTATTTTGAGGGAGAGTACTTCGGCCCCTTTGAATAAATTCCTGTTCTGGATTGATGTATTAATACCAAGGCCAAACCGGCCTCCTGAGTTGGTGCCTTCAGTTCCTATATTAAAGGTATTGAGCTGATTGCGTGTCATACGAATATTGCAATCGAGCCATTGTCTGTCACTGCTGTCAACAGAGCCGGGTTCCAGGGTTGCCATGTTAATATTGGCAGATCCTATAATCGGTTGGCTGATGAGTTTTTTATAAGTTTGATTTACTGATGCCTGGCTGTAAGCATCACCTTGGGCGAAATTGAGGCTGGAAGCCAGGAAAGTTGGTTTAAGGGTTAGTTTCCTGTTGTAAAGCACATAAATGGATCTGGCTGAAGTATCTGATTTGTTGAGGAAATATTTATAAACAACAGTATCATAGACTTTAGCCGGGGATAAAGGGTCGGTTTCGGAATTGATATAAATATTCCTGATATAGTATCGGGGGTGAGTGGTTTCGGTTACAGAATCGGTGGTGCCGGGTATGTTCACTCTTATTTTTCTGACATATAATTCTACATCTGCTGTCAGTCCGGCATTTGAAGTATCAACAACATAGTAAATATCACTGAGCGAAAAATTGAAGTAGCTATTATTGCGCAGGTTACTGGCTATGCGGTCGCGGTCGTCATCAAGAACATAGGTGTCGTAAATCATTCCGCTGCGAAGTTTTCCATTGGCTGTATCGGCCATAATATACCGGTACATGGCAGTATCAGAAATGAAATAGTTGAATTTCCGGACAATGCAAGGCGGTCCGGAATGGATTGTATAGGTAACCGATGCTGTTTTGCGCTTGTATTTTATAGATTTTTCAACCGAAGAATGATAGAATCCTTTGTTTTTCAGGTATATCTGCAATTTGTCGACCGAACTTAATACATACATAGTATCAAGGATCACAGGTTTGGTGCCGAGGGATTTTCGCAGAAACAGTTTGAATTTGGTTTCTTCACCCAGCAGGCTTTTTTCGTAAAAATACACACCGGGTCTGAAATACGGAGCAAGCCGGCCATTCATCGAACCTTGGTCGATAAACCCTTCCAGTTCGTCGGATGGCAGGTATGGATTTTTATTTTTAATGCTATTCTTGACAAGTATGTATCCGCCCCGGCGCTCAACTTTCAGGGCGGAGTTGCAGGCAGCCAGTGATAAAGTTATCAATATCAATAAAATGAAATGGATTTTTACTTTTTTCAACTGTGGGTTTTTACATTTCAATTGTTAAAGCAAAGATAACAGGAAGGATGGAAAGAGGGAAATAATTTTTTGTAGAAAGGGAAACGTAAAAAAAAAATTAAATTATTTGCAATTCTAAAATTATTAACTACTTTTGCATCCTCTTAAACGGGAGCATAGCTCAGCTGGTTCAGAGCATCTGCCTTACAAGCAGAGGGTCCTTGG
>CAZOXJ010000206.1:0-6565 GCA_964583325.1 uncultured Lentimicrobiaceae bacterium | reverse complement strand
ATAAGGAATATTTAAATATGCTGCCAGCGGTTTAATCTTGTAAAACCGAACCAGCATAAAAATGATCATTATCAATAAAGCAATAATATCGACCAATGCAAGACCAATCATTTTGAAATGAAAGAAGAAAAAACTCCAGCAGAAATTCAGAACTAATTGCACCATAAAAACGAGTATAGCCAGGTTGCGTTCTTTGCTTGCCGGCAGTTGCCAGATCAGGAACAAAGAAATACCAAGAATGATGTAAAGAGTGGTCCACACAGGTCCGAACACCCAGTTGGGCGGATTAAACGAGGGCTGGTTAAGCGAGGCATACCATCCGGGTATGGCTTCGGTGGTAAACATTCCTGCTACGCCACCAATACTGAGTGGCAGTAGGAGCGAGGCTATAAGTTTTCCTATTTGATGTGCTTTCATTATCGGTTTATTTTGATTGCTTAAGTATTCTTAATGCTTCGTCCACATGTTTTGTGGCATTTATCTGCGAGTTGAAAATATAAATCACCTTGCCTGTTTTATCAGCAACGTAGGTTACACGGCCAGGTAATAAACCAAGTAGATTGGTAGGTACACCGAATTGCTTCCGGATTTTATTCCCTTCGTCGCTTAACAGAGTAAAAGTAAGCCGGTGTTTTATGGCAAACTCCTTATGGCTTTGAACCGATTGCCCGCTTATTCCAATAATTACGGCATCCGCTTCCTTAAAAACTTCGAACTGATCCCGGAACGAACAGGCCTGGGCTGTGCATCCCGGGCTATCGTCTTTAGGATAAAAGTAAATCACAAGGTTCTTTTTGCCAAGAACGGTGTTGATGTCAAATAATTTCCCGTTTTGATCAGGTAAGGAAAAAGCCGGGATTGCATCTCCAATTTTAAGCTCATTCATATCATTGTTTTTATGTAGAGTAAGATACGAAACAAATAAGATCAGGTAAATAATAAGATAGAAACGATAGAAATTTCTCAATTTCAGGTACCTCCTGTTATCCGGATACATGTTTCCAAACAGGGCTTTCAGCTCTTTCCAGAAGTAGGGTTTGATATTAATCGTCCAGCTATCGGTCTGGTAGACGATTTTCCGGAATTTACTCCGGTAAAAAGTCAGCGGCAATCCCCAGACGACAAACAGGATAAGCCAGATATTTTCGAGGATGAACATGGGTTTTGTTTAAATTAATTTTTCGGTTTAATGGTTCAAATGCTTCGCGTTCAAGAGTTCAATGCTTCGCGTTCAAGGGGGCAATTACAAGCCTCTGCTCGTCCATGTTAAGCCCTCCGGGGTTTGGAGTTACTCGTAAACTTAAATTCCAAGCCCCAAATTGCAAGCCCCAAATTCCAACATCCGCTTTTCAACATCTAACATTCAACATCCAACATCTAACATTTTCTCACCATCACCCCAGCGCCCCATCTATTTCCTCGGGAACCACGGAACAAACGCACTTGTTTTCCGCACATATTCCTTGTAACCAGGTTTTGAAGTATTCAATGTTTTTTCGAGTAAAGCAACTCCTGAAACTTTAATAATTAAGGCTGTCATTAAAACCGAACCTAACACAGGCCAGTAACTTCCTGCCGAAATGCAAATTAATCCATACCCAAACCACACAGCCGCATCGCCAAAATAATTGGGATGACGGGTATAATGCCAGAAACCAGTGTCGAGCACTTTGCCTTTGTTGGCCGGATCGGCTTTAAACCGGGCTAGTTGCATATCGCCACCTGCTTCAAATACAAAGCCGATGATCCAGATTGCAACTCCCATAAAATCAAGTATTCCAAGTTTGTTACCTTCATAAAACTGGGCTCCCAGCAAGGGCACCGAAATAAGCCACATCAGCACACCCTGTAGCAGAAAAACCGAAAAGAAACTATACCACCAGTAGCGGTTTTCTCCAAAATCTTTCCTGAATTTCTGGTAGCGGAAATCTTCGCCTTTGCCAAGGTTTCGCCATGCCAGGTAAATAGAAAGGCGCAATCCCCAGATGGCAATCATTACCATTATAAGGATTTTGCGTGTTTCAAATCCTTCAGCAAAAATAAAGTAAACCGCAGAAGCCACCACAAATCCAAAACCCCAGAAAAGGTCGACAATGCTCACATTCTTTATCTTGATGCTTACAAACCAAAGCAAAGTCATCATCGACATAATGGCAGCGAAAGCGAGCAGGTAAATTTGAAAAAATGTCATATCTATAAGTTTTGTAACACTTCAAAGTGAAGTATTTATTCCGTGCCCCAATCCTGTATAATCATAAACTACGCAAACTTAATAATAAACCTTTAAAGTTACCATTTGTATAGGTACTACCAAACAAATATCATTCTGCGAATTGGTGATAATAGGACCAGGTTAACAATCCCTATTTGAAGATTTCGCTCTTCTTATCAAGCAGGGACAGATCATCAGGAGTAAGTGAGAACGTCATTGACCCGGCATTTTCCTTTGCATGAGACTCCTTTGTAGCTCCGGGAATAGCCACCACAGTTTCACCATGAAAATTAATAAGCCAGTTAAGCGCGATCTGCGAAGACGTAACCCCATATTTGATGGCGAGTTCCTGAATCAATTTTACCAATGGTCTGCTCTTTTCCAATCCGGCAGGTTTGAACTGTGAAGAATATTTACGCATGCCGATATTTTTTAATAAGTCAGGATTATCGTGGAACTTTCCGGTAACCAGGCCCTGAGCCAGCGGAGAATATGCTATGATGGTAATTCCAAGTTCTTTCGCAGTTTGTATTATTCCGTTGGATTCAATTTTTCGATCGAGCAGGTTGTACCTAACCTGGTTTGAAACCAGATGAATACCATGCTTCTGAAGAGCTTCCCACGCGGATCTCATTTGTGTGGCCGAAAAATTACTAACCCCTACATAACGTATCTTATGTTCTTTTACCAGCCTCGCCATCGCATCCATTTCGGCTTTTTCGTTTGAGAAACCCCAGGGCTGATGAACCTGGTAAAGATCAATGGAGTAAGGCTCAAGAGCCTCTATCCGCTGATCAATTGTTTTCAGGATATTTGAAGCGAATCTGAACATGGGCCACCATTTGGTAGCCACTATGATTTCGCCTGGCTTTTTGCCAATATCTGTCAGTGATGCGGCCAATGCTCTTTCGGAAGCGCCATTGCCATATAACTCAGCCGTATCGAACCAGTTGATACCGCCTTCAAGGGAGATTTTTACCATTTGTTTAATGAGATCATCTTCCATATCTGGCCAGAATTTTCCGGCCATATTTTGTTGTTTGCTGAACTGCCAGCAGCCTAAACCGATTGGCGTTATCATAAGATCGGATTTGCCAACGGATCGGAGGGGGAGGGTTTGTATCATTAAAAACAGTGTTCTTTGGTTGATTAAGTAAGTAAATTTATTTTGTCGAAAGTAGGAAGACGTAAGTCAGAGGTTTTGCTGGGTAATTTTTACTCGTTTATAATTAGCACATTAACTGCACTGATACTTCCAGAACTTGATATGCCGTCATGCTAAACAGAGGATAGATTTATTGTTCGCTCATTTGCTCCTCCCAATTGACCGAAACAATAATTTCGTTTCTCCTGTCAACCAGTTGGAAGGGAGGATTATATCCCAAAAACCTTGCATTTCCATACGAGGTTATGCCTTTTTCTTTCAGTATTTCGTGAAGCTTATCGGAATAGAATACCAGATCTTTGTCAGATGCAAATCCGCCAAACCGGATTACTGCAACATATTCATCAGCAGTTTTTTGTATTAGCACATTAGGGTCATTTGGTTTTGGCAGGTTTTCTTGGTTGTATGACGATGGCATAACAAAACTCATACTCGAAACAGAATCATTGATGTCCATGTGAACAGGTGCTGTCATTGAAATACTTGTATTCGTTTCGTTGCCACCAAAAATATAGCCTGCCAGTTTACGAAATCCCGGACCCGACAAATCTTTATACGTTTTTGCATCTGAATTAATAGTTGCAACAGTGGCAGAAGGGTAAAATCTGATTTCGAAATCCTTTTCTTTCAGGATAACTGTATACTTTTGCTCTTCGGTTTTATTTGCTGACATTATGGTGAAGGATTGAAATAATACCATTATAAAAACGGCAACGGTAGTTATTATGATTAATGTTTTCATGATATTTTGCTTTCATAATTTAACATATGATGATGTATATTGTTCAATATATGTAATAAAAGATTAAACAAATTACGATTTTCTGATAGTTAAATTATATTGTTTCTTTTGCTCCCATCGAATAAGATGCTGATCAATTCAACTTCTAATTATTTCGAATGAGCATAATTTTATACTTAATTTTTGAAATTTAAAACAAATAATTCTGTACGGAAAAATTTCATTTCATGATTGATTTTTAATGCGAACCAAAGATTTATTTTCAATTAACAAGGCTTTCAAAATCAGGTTTTTGACAGTGTAAGATGGAGCTTGCAATACATTTCCGCACCAGAACCGGTAGATTATTCCTCTATTTAAACCTGAATAACTGTATGATATGAATTTTAAGCCCGGTACTCACTGGCTTTTTTGTTAAGACCTGATTAGGAGAAATCTTAGTGTTGAAATACATTTTTATCAAAGTCAACCATTGATTTATACCCACTGGAACTCATGAAAGTATTACTCTGATTGAGTGGTTTTGGAAAGTAAATCTCACAATTTAATTGCAACCTGGTTGAAGTAAATTCTATTAGGTCAGGTAAGTTCAATTTTAGGCAACTCAATTCAGAAAATGTGATTTGAACAATATTCAATTTATTATTGTTTAATTAATTCACTAAATATTAAAACAATGATAACAGATTATACTCAAAGTAAATTAAGTCTGAAGTCCTTGATTTTAGGGATTTTCATTTTTTCAGTAGTTAGCAGCGCTACGGCTCAGTCCTTGACAATTCAAACACCCAATGGCGGAGAGGTATGGACCTATGGAGGGTATGAAATAGCTACCTGGACTGGCCAAAACCTCAGCAGTGTTGTAAAAATCGAATTTTCCTATGATGGCGGAACCAACTGGTGGTATTTTGGCGAAGTTCCTTCCGGACCTAACGGAGGCAATGCTTCGGTTGGGGTTCCCAATACTTCAACCACCAATGCAATTCTAAGAATCACAGATGTGGCAAATTCTTCCGTAAGCGATATAAGCGATGCGCCTTTTACCGTTTACGTTCCAGATATCAGTATATGGGAACCCTCTGCCAATTCTGCAGTTTTTGCAAACTCACTTTCGCAGGTATACTGGATTCTGAACGTTTCAGGTATAACACTTCTGAATGCAGAAATATCAATTGATAACGGTCAGACCTTTACTCCTGTTGCTCAAAATATTAATGCTTCGATGAGTTATACATACATTAATTTGTCCGATACCCCTTCAGATGAATGTATCCTTAAGCTTTACAATGCTCAAAATCCATCTCAATATGGGCTTAGTGATGTTTTTACTATCAGTACTTTACCTGTTTATAATCTCACTTCTCCCGCAGGCGGTGAAATCGTCAATACTTTCAGCCCTTTCACAATTACCTGGACTGTCGAAAACCCATATTCAACTATTACCAGCCTGTATTTCTCCCCGGACAACGGTGAAACCTGGGAGTTCATAGGTAATGGCAGTAGCCAGGCGAATTCAGGGAGTTTTGAATGGACCACGCCTAATGTGAATTCAGAAGAATGTCTTATCGTGATTGCTGATGGTTACGCACCTGCAGCCATTGATACCAGTGCAGCCTTTACAATTATGGCTTACCCCGAAACTCCTGTTTGTATGGTGTCGGTCGACAGCCTGACGAACTATAATGTGATTATCTGGGAAAAGCCTGTTTCAGACCTTATTGCAGATTTCCTTATTTATAAGGAAACAAATCAGGCCAATATTTATGAGATAATTGACACGGTAAACTATGAAGAATTTCCAATGGTCGCCGACTATGCCTCCAATCCTTCCATAAGACCTTACCGCTACAAAATAGGATTCACCGATAGCGAAAACAGGGAATTTCCGGCAGGCGATTACCACCAAACCATTCACCTGACCATGAGCCAGGGCGTAAATAACAACTGGAACCTGATATGGACGCCCTATATTGGATTTAGCTATTCATCCTATAACATTCTTCGCAAATCGGGATCAGGTAGTTATGAGCAGATTGCCACAATATCATCCAGCTTTAATTCATATACCGATTTCAATGCACCTTCAAAGGATGTCGCTTATATTATTTCAATTAACCGACCTGGTGGATGCAATACTGGATTACGCAGCTCCGGATATTCAGATGTATATTCCAATGTGGCTTCAGTAAACCTGGTTTCGGTTGCCGAAAACAAAGAGGTTAATTTCAGCGTTTATCCGGTTCCGGCAAATGATAGGATAAACATTCAATTCGGAGACGAATCGACAGGGAAAATCAACCTTACAATCACCGATGTTACTGGCAGGATAATTTATTCTGAGGAATTCAATGATTCCTGGCAAGGACAGGTGCATTCAATCAATAGTTCTGACTTTGCTGAAGGTATGTATATGCTGAATTTAATTTCAGAAGGAAGCAAGAGTGCA
>CAZOXJ010000205.1:0-6573 GCA_964583325.1 uncultured Lentimicrobiaceae bacterium | reverse complement strand
GAAACCCTCCCAACATATAAACTAATTTTAACTTAACAATTATGGCAAATAACGAAGCCTGGGGATCCAGGGTCGGACTAGTTCTTGCAATGGCGGGCAACGCGGTTGGACTTGGCAATTTTCTGCGTTTTCCAATGCAGGCAGTTCAAAATGGAGGTGGCGCCTTTATAATACCTTACCTGGTATGCTTTTTGCTCATGGGAATTCCCCTTTTATTTGTTGAATGGACAGCAGGACGCTATGGCGGGCAATTTGGTCACCATACCACACCGTTTGCATTTCATAAAATGAATAGTCGCTGGTTATGGAAATATATCGGTGTTTTCGGGATTTTTTCGAACTTATCCATTGCTGCCTATTATTGTTACATCGAAAGCTGGACGCTATCCTATACATTCTATTCCGCAGTAGGAACTTTTAACGGTTTATCACAACATGGTGTTGCCGATTTTTTTACCAATTATCTTGATATATCCACAAGCACTACTGGCATTCCTTACGAAGCAGTAGTATTTTATGTGCTTTGTCTGGCACTGAATATATACATTCTGAGCCGTGGGTTAAGCGGAGGTGTCGAAAAAGCAGCTAAAATCATGATGCCTTTGCTATTGATATTCGGTACTTTCCTGGCTATCCGTGGTATTACCCTTAAGGCGGGTGAGAGCGGAGCATTGTTTGATGGAGTTGTTGGTCTTAATTTTTTGTGGACACCTCAATATGATACGCTTACTAATCCAAAAGTATGGCTGGCGGCAGCCGGACAGATATTTTTTACGCTTTCGCTCGGGCAAGGATCGGTTCAGTGTTATGCTTCGTATGTGAAGAAAAAGGATGATATTGTTCTGAATTCAATGTCAGCAGGCTGGATGAATGAATTTGTTGAAGTTGTGTTGGGCAGCGCTATCATTATTCCTATTGCTATCGGTTATTTCGGACTTGATAAGGTAGTAGAACTTACTCAACTTGGCGGACTTGGACTTGGATTTCGCGTTATGCCTTTCCTTTTTGAACAATGGGGGCCGATTCTTTCGGTGTTAGCCGGGGTTTCATTCTTTGCTTTGTTGTTTTTTGCAGGTATTACCAGTTCGCTGGCAATGGGTACACCATGTATGTCATTTTTGATGGATGAGTTCAAATGGCGACGCGGTACTTCGGCAGTTGCTTTCGGAGTGGCTGTTTTGGTGCTTGGACTGCCAACCGTTTTATTCTTCCAGCAAGGTGTGTTCGACGAGTACGATTATTGGGCAGGAACGGTATCACTGGTCGTATTCGCCATGCTCGAAATAATATTGTTTTCCTGGGTGTTCGGCATTAAAAAAGGGTGGGCCGAACTTAATTCAGGCGCCGATATCAGGATCCCTTCTGTTTATAAATTCATTTTAAAATTTGTTACCCCGGCAATGCTTATTGCTGTTTTCTTCGGGTCGCTGGTGCGTCCGGTTAACGACGACTGGAGTAAAATCAGTTTGCGTGGCTGGTCACTGCATAACGAAAGTATCCTCGGTCAGATGTTACATATCAGTATCGGGCCAAATCACACCTATTTCAGTGATGCGTTTTATTCCGAAAAATCGGGAGTAGTTGATTCGTTATACTCGTTGAGGGAGCGGAATTATATCAGGGTTACCGACACTACAGCAGCTTCACCTTCGTCAGCAAGTTTCGAATATAAAAACAAAAACGTCCTTAATGTTAAATTGGGTGATCCGGTTTCAAAAGGAGATGTGTTATTTACCGGTGGTATTACCAACAAAGTGTTTTTTGTTGATATTTCACGATTCCTTCTCACATTGATATTCGTACTCATCGGGTTTACTGTTTATTATGCCTACCGCAAACGTGTGCGCGAAAACAGTATTTAAATTTTATCAATTGTTTTACAGCAACGTATTTTCTTTACATTTACTCACAATATATGGAGAAACAGGCAATTGCTTTTATAGGTACAGCCGAAATTGTTAGCATAGGGCTAATGCTAGATTTCTATTCAAGGATTATTTTTTGAAACCAAAAGCTAAGTCTGATTCTAACACCGAGGATTAACTGAAACAGGTATGAAAACTGAAAATCAGGAATTTAAAAAAAGTCTGGGATTTATTGATTCTACTGCTTTGGTGGCAGGGTCAATGATCGGATCAGGGATATTTATTGTGAGTGCTGATATTGCCCGCCATTTGGGTTCGCCCGGCTGGATGTTGGTTGTGTGGGTTATCACCGGTTTGATGACAATTTTTGCAGCCTTAAGTTACGGCGAACTGGCATCGATGATGCCCAAAGCCGGTGGTCAATACGTTTATCTGCGCGAAGCGTTTAATCCCCTGGCTGGTTTTTTGTATGGCTGGACGTTTTTTACCGTTATACAAACCGGCACCATAGCTGCCGTAGGTATGGCTTTCGCAAAATTTGCCGGCGTACTTATCCCCTGGTTTTCCGAAAGCAATGTGTTGCTTAATCTTGGTGTTATAAAAATTAATACTGTTCATTTGCTGGCCATTACTTCCATTTTGGTTCTTACTATTAACAACCTGATGGGAATACGGAACGGCAAATGGGTTCAGAATGTTTTTACTTTTCTGAAAGTCGGCCTGTTGATTGGTTTTATTATCCTTGGACTCTTTATGGCAAAAAATCCGGAAGCAGTTGCATTAAATAAAAGTTATTTCTGGGATCCTGTTTCTCTTGATGGACAACCTATTGCCGGCTGGGCTTTAATAGCAGCAATTGGCGTAGCAATGGTGGGTTCGTTGTTTTCGTCGGATGCCTGGAATAACATCACTTTTGCTGCCGGTGAAGTGAAAAATCCAAAACGTAATATTCCTCTGAGCCTGGTAACCGGAGTTGCTCTTGTTACAGTTTTATATATCCTGGCAAACTTCGCTTATCTCAACGCACTTCCTTTGCGGGGCACTCCCGGCGTAGCCGGGGTTTTCGAAAGCGGCATTCAGCATGCAGCCAACGATCGCCTGGGCACTGCTTCCATGTATGGATTGTTTGGTTCTATGGCAGCATTGCTGATGGCTGCTTTTGTAGTGATTTCTACTTTTGGATGTAACAACGGGCTTATTCTTTCGGGTGCCAGGGTTTATTATGCCATGGCAAAAGATAATCTTTTCTTTAAAAGTGCAGGAAAACTAAACAAAAACTCGGTACCTGCTGCAGGATTGAAAGTTCAGGCGCTCTGGGCTTCGCTGCTTTGCCTTTCAGGAACTTATTCGAACCTGCTCGATTATGTTGTGTTCGCTGTATTGATATTTTATGTGCTCACTATTGCCGGTATTTTTGTGCTGCGCCGCAAACTACCCGATGTAGAGAGACCTTACAAAACTTTCGGTTATCCTGTTGTACCGGTACTGTATATTGCTGCCGCCTCGCTTATTATGTTTGTGTTGCTTGTTTATAAACCCGAATATACCTGGCCGGGATTAGTAATTGTTCTTATTGGTTTCCCCGTTTATTATGTGTGGCAGAAATGGGGACACAAAGAAGATTTTAAATAACTGATATTCTTGTTGATGGTTTGATTTGCTTGTATTGCTGTATTTAGCTTCACTGATTATTATACTGGTTTTATGTCGCAAAATGCCAGATATTATTTTGTATTTAACAGATCCGAGCGAATCGGTATCCTGAGTATACTGGCTATTATAGCCATTGTATTGGGATTGCCTTTTATGGTTAAAATCGCAACACGCGATAACACAAAAGAATTTGAACGATTTGTGAGTGAAATAGTACTTCTGGAGAAAAGTGTGAAATTTTCAATTGATTCGCTAAACGAAGCGAGGATGCTCGATTTTCAGCAAATGGACAAGTCGATGGCCGGAATAAAAATCGTGCCGTTTACTTTTGATCCCAATAACCTGCCTTCAGCGCAGTGGAGTAAGCTGGGACTAAAAGACTGGCAGATAAAAGTGATTAAAAAATATGAAGCGAAAGGTGGGAAATTTTATGATAAGGATGATTTTAAAAAAATGTTCTGCATTTCTCCCTCTGAATACGACATTCTGGAACCCTACATCGCGATTCAGATACAAAAACCAGTTTATAATGAAATTAAAACAGAAATACCTGCCCGAAAGCCAAGAGCAATTGTAGAACTGAACTCAGCTGACAGCGTAACATTACTTTCCCTTTATGGCATTGGCCCGTCGTATGCCCGCCGGATTATTAAATACCGTACTTTGCTTGGTGGTTTTTACAGCAAATCGCAACTGCTCGAAGTATTTGGTTTCGACCAGGGAAAACTGGATAAAATTGAAGACTATTGCAGTGTAAATCCCAACGAAATCACCAAAATTAACATCAATAAAATACGCACCGAAGAACTGAAAAAACATCCCTACCTCGACTATTACACAGCCAAAGCCATTGTTGACCAGCGTATTATAGTCGGAAAGTTCACTTCGCTAAAGCAAATAAGTGAAATACCGCTGATTCATGCCGAACTGTTTGATAAACTTAAAAATTACCTGGTACTTGATTAACGCTTAAACTAATAAGTTCTGAAAATAATTACAATGCTCCATCGCTTTATACTTTTCCTTTTCTTGCTTTTGCTGCTGCCGGTTTTAGCTGATGCCAACAACGAAGCAGCCCCTTTGCTTAAGCGGCTAAACAGTGCATCCGGCATTGCGAAAGCTGATCTTCTGAATGAAATTTCAGTAGCTTTCCGCAGAACTGACAGGTATGCTTCCCTCGATTATGCGCGGCAGGCTTTTGAACTTTCAGTAACCGAAAATTATATGAAGGGTAAAGCGCTGGCGAAGAAAAACGAAGGTATCTGCTGGTTTTTTATCGGGAACAATGATTCGGCCGCTTTGTGTTATCAGCAGGCGCTTGGGTCATTTAAAACTATCAATGATAAGCAAGGTATATCAGCCTGTTACAACAACCTGGGACTTATCGCACAGGAAACCGGGAAGTATGATGAAGCTTTACGTTTGTACCAACTGTCAATTGATATGGATATTGAACGTGGCGATATTTCGGGTGCAGCCGATACGAAGAGTAATCTGGTTGATATTTATATTTATCAGGGGAATTCGAAAAAAGCGCTAAGCCTGTCCAATGAAATTATTTCGGAATGCAGCAATAACCGTGATAAGGATTGTGTTATGCGATCCCTGATTAACCGGGCGGCTATTTATGATAATCTGTTAAAGTTTGATGCTGCAATAATCGATCTTAATTATGCCATTGCTTTAGCCCGCGAATTAGGTGATAGCTTTGCCGAAGCAATGGCGCTGAGTAATTTCGGACTGGCAACCTGGCATAAAGGCAATCCGGAAGAGGCATTGAAAATACTGAACAACGTACTTGATATGTCATCTGAAACTAATGATGGGTATGATGTTTTGAATACTCTTTGGATTATGTCGGAGATTTATTCCTCTCAAAAAGAGTATGCCAGATCAAATGAAATTTTGCTCGGAATCTTAAAAAGATATGAGGAAATGGACAATAAACGACAGGCTGCTAAAGTATTGACTTCGCTTGGCCGAAATTTAACCGAGCTTAACGAAATTGACAAAGCAATGGGATATTTTGAAAAAAGTCTTGAAATTACAGTTGAACTGGATGCTCCTTTCGAATTGCTCGAAAATTACCGTAACCTGGCTCATGTTCAGGCCATTCTTCACAATTTCGATGCTGCCGACAGTTTGCAGGATTTATTTGCTAAAACGCATATGAGAATTTTTAATTCCGATTCAACCCAATCTAACCATGGGTTAAATTCCGGAAATGAAGACCGGATAAACACTACCGTTTCGTCCAAAATTAATTGGATTATTGCCTTGTCGTTAATTGCTGTTTTAGGAACAGTCTCGGTGATTGCATATAGAGGAAAAAGGGAAGATTAATTTCGAGTTACTTTTTCTTAAAAAAAAGTCATTCCTCAATTGGGTTTTGGATCCTTGTAAATATAGTTCACTTTACCAGGATTGGTGGCATCTGACTTATCCGGTAATTCTTCCGCAGTAGGTGTCTGAATGGTCTCAGCCGGTTCTTCTTCAATATATTCCATTTCTTCATCATCTTCATCCCATTGATATTCTTTGCGTTGAGGTCCTGCTTCGCGGTATCCGAAAGCAATTAATATGCCGGCAACTCCGCCCAGAAGGTGCGATTCCCACGAAATATTTTTCTCCGGGAAGAAATCAGGAATTATCCCCCAAACAAGTCCGCCATAAAGAAAAACTACCAACAGCGAAAATGCCATCATGCGTGGCTCGCGACGCAGAATACCGCTGGTGAAGTGAAATGTTGCAAGCGCATAAACTACTCCTGAAGCACCAATATGTATGCCTGTATCTTTAGCAAATATCCAAACCCAAATGCCTGTTACCAGCCAGCATAAAATGAAAATAGTAGTTGCTTTTTTACCGTAATAATAAAATAGTCCCGCTGTTAATACAAATAAAGGCACCGTATTCGCCGAAAGGTGAGCCCAATCACCATGTAATAATGGCGAAAATAAGATGCCTCTTAGTCCGGAAAAAGTTTGCGGAAGAAGTCCTAAATCGGCAAAGGAAATATGAAGACCGGCCTCGATAAGTTTTATCAGCCAGATAA
>CAZOXJ010000204.1:0-6584 GCA_964583325.1 uncultured Lentimicrobiaceae bacterium | reverse complement strand
GATATTGAAGACTGCCGGAGTGTGAATCAACGACCTAAGATCGATATTTACGATGACTATTATTTCCTGATCCTCCATTTTCCGCATTACGACCGCTGGAACCGTTTCCTTAAAACTAAAGAAGTTAAAATTTTCTGGGGCGAGGATTATATTATCACTATCGGCAAACCGCACTGGGTAGTTAGCAGCCTTTTCAACAGCGCAAAAGAAAAAAACGACCCATACGAAATATTACAGGCCGGAACTTCGGATGCCTTACTTTACAAAGTTCTCGAAAAACTGATGCAGGAAACTCTCTCGCTGATCAGCAAATTAGGTATTGAACTCGAACTCATAAACCGCGAACTTTTTGGCAAAAAGGCAGAAAAAACCATCGAACGCATCTCGCTCACGCGACGCAATATGATTCTGCTAAACACCATTTTCAAACCGCAATTACGACTGTTCCAGAAATTCGAATCCGGACAAATTGAAGGGTACGCCGAAAACATGGAAGAATACTGGGGAAATATCCTCGACTATTACCAGAAAATGTGGGATATGATTGAAGATTATGAAGAGCTTATCGAAGGCCTTTCAAAAACCTTCGATTCGATGCAGAGTAACCGTACCAACGAAATCATGAAAGCGCTTACACTTATTTCATCCATTTTGCTGCCACTCACTTTTATCGCCAGCCTCTACGGAATGAATGTAAAACTACCTTTCGGGAATGAAAACGCTATGTTCTGGATGATAATGGGAACTATGTTGCTTATTTCGGGCGGATTTATTTATATGTTCAAAGTGAAGAAGTGGATGTAATGCCACAATACAATTACTCCAACAATTCTTTATCTGTATATTTCTCTGTTTCCGGAATCACAATTTCTGCAGGGCTCATAATACTTTCCTGCCTGCGTATCGATTCTTCATGCACAAGTTGCAACATCTGAAGCAGGAATTCGCGGTCGAGTCCAATGCGTGAACCCAGGTTAAGCCTGTCGAAAATAATATCGCTCCAACGGCGAATCTGCAGAATTGTAATATTGTTCTCCTTTTTATATTGACCTATTTCGTCAACTATTTGCATACGACGGCTCAAAATATCAAGTAATTCCGCATCCATTTTATCAATTTCGCGCCGAAGCATTTCGAGCTTGGTTTCAAATTCCTTATTCCCTTTGGTCTGCCGTACGATAAGAGATCCTAAAAGTGTTTCCAGTTCTGAAGGAGTAATCTGCTGATTGGCATCGGTTAAGGCATGGTCAGGGTCGGAATGCGACTCAATCATTAGACCGGCCATTTCGAGATCAAGTGCTTTTTGGCTTACCTGTAGCAACAAATCGCGGCGTCCGCTAATATGACTTGGATCGCAGATCACAGGCAAATCCGGAACCTGCCGCTGCAGTTCGATCGGCACTTCCCACATTGGCTGATTGCGGTATAAGGCGTGACGATAATAATAAAATCCACGATGTATGGCTGCAAGTTTTTTGATGCCAGCCTGGTTAAGCCTTTCGAGTGCTCCCAGCCAAAGCGTTATATCAGGATTCAGCGGATTTTTAACCATAACCGGAATATCAACCCCTTTCAGCACTTCCGATAACTCCTGAACCGAAAACGGGTTAACAACCGTTCGCGCACCCAGCCAAAGGATATCAACATTATTTTTCAGGCAGGCTTCAACATGTTCGGGGCGCGCTACTTCTACCGCTGTAAGAAGCCCGGTCTCCTGCTGAACATCTTTCAGCCATTGCAGTCCCACTTCGCCAACTCCTTCGAATGCCGATGGCCTTGTCCGTGGCTTCCATAGCCCGGCCCTGAAAACTTTAACCTGCGGTATAGCTGCCAGTTTGCGTGCGGTATCCATAACCTGATCGTGAGTTTCGGCACTGCACGGCCCACTGATTACCAAAGGCAAGTTTCCTTTTGGAATCCAGTTATTGAGCGGAATAATATCTAATTGTTTGTCCATACTATTAATCGGGTAAAAGTAAACAAAACATACTTCCCAAAGTTTGCCTTTGGTTACAGATTTCGAAAATGTTGCCTTCAGGCATGGTAACAATCACAGAGAAATTTATGAATATTTACTTACCTTTGCACATTGGCTCAATATTGAAACTGCAAACATCTAATTACAAAGCATTTATGTCGGAATCGAAAAGAATAAAAATTGTTGATCTGTTAAAAACACCTGAAAAAACAGGAATAGGAAACACCGTAACAATAAAAGGTTGGGTTCGTACCAAACGCGGGAATAAGAATGTTGCTTTTATTGCCCTCAACGATGGCTCTATAATTCACAGCATACAAGTGGTTGTTGACCTCGCAAATTTTAATGAAGAACTTCTGAAACAAATTAATACCGGCGCTTGTATATCAGTTACCGGAACTTTGGTCGAATCGCCCGGAGCCGGCCAATCGGTTGAAATGCACGCCACTGAGATTGAAGTATACGGCAGCGCCGATCCCGACACATATCCTTTACAGAAAAAAGGGCATACGCTTGAATTCCTGCGCGAAATTGCTCACCTCAGGCCACGCACAAATACTTTCGGTGCTGTACTGCGGATCAGGCACAATATGGCATTTGCGATACATAAATATTTCAACGACAAAGGATTTTACTATATCCATACACCGATTATAACTGGTTCCGATGCCGAAGGAGCTGGCGCTATGTTTAAGGTTACTACCCTTGATCTGAATAATTTACCTAAGAACGAAACCGGTGATATCGACTATTCACAGGACTTTTTTGGCAAAAGCACAAACCTTACCGTTTCGGGTCAGCTGAATGGTGAACTCGCGGCAATGGCTTTGTCGGAAATTTATACTTTCGGACCCACTTTCAGAGCCGAGAACAGCAATACGCCGCGCCACCTGGCTGAGTTCTGGATGATAGAACCCGAAATGGCATTTTACGATATTGTTGACAACATGGATCTGGCTGAAGATTTCCTGAAATACCTCATCCGGTATGCTATTGAAAATTGCTACGATGACCTCGAATTCCTTCAGAAAATGTATGATAATGAGCTGCTCGAACGTCTTAATTTTGTAGTAAACAACGATTTCGAACGTTTATCCTATACCCGTGCCATCGAAATACTGCTGGCATCAGGACAAAAATTCGAGTTCCCTGTCGAATGGGGTGTTGACCTGCAATCGGAACACGAACGCTACCTGGTAGAAAAGGTATTTATGAAACCTGTTATCCTTACCGATTACCCGAAGGAAATAAAGGCATTTTATATGAAACAGAACGAAGATGGCAAAACGGTAAGAGCCATGGACGTTCTATTCCCACGCATCGGCGAAATAATCGGCGGATCGCAACGCGAAGAAAATTACGACAAACTGATAGCACGCATCCACGAACTTCACATTCCGGAAAAAGACATGTGGTGGTACCTCGAAACACGAAAATTCGGTACAGCACCTCATGCCGGATTTGGATTAGGATTTGAAAGACTGATGCTTTTTGTTACCGGAATGCTTAACATCCGCGATGTAATTCCTTTCCCGCGCACTCCTATGACCGCTGATTTTTAGATCATAAAATGACTTTTTATTGCTTGCGCCATTAATCAAATAGATTTACCTTTGGGATAAAGTAAGTATTCATACCAGTATACAATTATGCTTAATCAACGCCTTCAACAGAAATTATTACAAAAGCTTTCGCCTCAGCAGATATTGCTGATGAAACTTTTGCAAATTCCTTCGATGGCTTTAGAACAACGTATCAAACAGGAAATTGAAGAAAATCCGGTTTTAGAAATAGATGAAGAATACGACCCGGAAAAAGAGAGTGAAAGTGATGATTTCGACGATCCAAACAAGGACAGCAATGACGATCAGCGAAATAATGATGTAGATATCAACGACTACCTTAGCGACGATGATGTTCCTTCATACCGGCTGAATGCGGGAAACACCTCAGCCAGCGACGAGCATAAGGAAATGCCGATGGTGGCCGACACCGGATTTCATGAATCCTTGTTAACTCAGCTCGATTTGAAGGAATTTCCTGATCAGAAAAGGATAATCGGAACGACCATTATTGGCAATCTCGATGAAGCAGGATACCTGCAGCGCGACCTGAATGCAATGATCGACGATCTTGCATTTACACAAGGCGTTACTACAAACATCGAAGAAATTGAGTACATGCTTAAGGTAGTTCAAAGTTTTGAACCCGCCGGAGTTGCTGCCCGTAACTTACAGGAATGCCTTCTGCTTCAGTTAAGGCGATTAGATCCGATGCCATCGGTGAAACTTGCTATTGTTTTACTCGACCGCTGTTTTGAGGATTTCACCAAGAAACATTACGATAAAATAATGAAACGCACCCATTCGGAAGAGGAAGATCTGAGGGATGCGATTAACGAGATCCTGAAACTAAATCCTAAACCAGGCAGTGCATTCAGTCCATCAACGGCAGGCAACCAGTATGTAATTCCCGATTTTCTTATCGACAATAAAGATGGCGTTCTCGAACTTACACTAAATCAGCGCAATATGCCTGAATTAAGGTTAAGCCGGACCTATACCGATATGCTCGAAACATACGGCGAAAATAAACACAGGAAAGAAAAAAACGATTCGCAGCGGGATGCCGTTATTTTTATAAAACAAAAAATTGATTCGGCCCGTTGGTTTATCGAAGCCATAAAACAACGTCAGGATACACTTTACGTGACCATGAAGGCCATTATGGAATACCAGCACAAGTATTTCCTCGAAGGCGACGAAACCATGCTCAGGCCAATGATCCTGAAAGATATCGCCGAACGTGTAGGGCTCGATATTTCAACTATTTCGCGTGTTGCCAACAGCAAATACGTTCAAACGCCTTTCGGAACCTTCCTGTTGAAAAGCTTTTTCTCCGAATCGATACAAAATGACCAGGGAGAAGAAATTTCGACCAGGGAAATTAAAAAAATTCTTGCCGATTGCATTGTTGCTGAAGATAAAAGCAAACCACTCACTGATGAAGAATTAACTGCTATTCTGAAACAGAAAGGCTACCCGATAGCCCGCCGCACAGTAGCAAAATACCGCGAACAGCTTAATATCGCTGTTGCCCGCTTGCGAAAAGTGATGTAACTGTTGCTTATAAACCACTTCTGCTGCAGTGTTTAAAATTTTACCTTCCGAAACTCACATCCTGATCTTCATGCCGGAATTTGGCTGAAGATCAATTATTTTCACCCTTTCACAATTCACTTCATGCTAAAGCTACTACCCGAAAAATTTCAAATATCTCATTTTCTTTCCATTATCCTTCATCCGTTGATGATTCCTGCAATAGCAACAATGGCTCTTATGCTCAGGCCCGACTTGTATTCAATCGTTTTACCCAACAATATGAAATTCTGGTTCATATCGGTTGTAATTGTTTTTACATTGCTCATACCACTGGCAGGAGTTCTTATTTTGCTGAAATTTAACGCGGTAAACTCAATAGAGATGAATGATCGGCATGAGCGAACCCTCCCGCTGATCATTTCCAGTACTTCTTTTATGGTACTCTTGTTTTCGCTGAAATCGACAGGAATCCCTCCCGTTTTCCTTTATATTCTTTATTCAGCCACATTTGCTTTGCTGGCCGGGCTTTTAATAAATCTATTTTATAAAATCAGTCTCCACACTTTAGGATGGGGAGCAATAGCAGCAGCTTTTACAGGTGTTTCATTCAAACTGGGCGTCCCTTTGCTGGCATTTATAGTTGTGGCTGTCCTGTTATCAGGATTGGCAGGATATGCCCGCTTAAAGCAAAATGCCCACAACCCGGCCCAGGTTTATCTGGGTTATGTTGCAGGCATAAGCGTTATTATTTTAATTTCTTTCCTGGGGTGATCAGAAAGGTTTGAAAACCAAACCAACTGAAATAGGGTATATTTCCGGGCCAAGGCCTTTTTCGAATACTGATGACATCTGATAAAAAACAGAAGCGCCGAACCATTTATAACCGATTACAGCATACGGGCCGTAATGAAAATCATCGATGTTGCGCAGCTTTAGCGATTTTTCAATAACCTCGTATCCACTTCCTTCCAGATCGCTGCCTTTGTATTTTGTGTGGGCGTTAAGGCTCCATCCTACTTTAAAACCCAGCGTAGCATGAATTTTTTCACTCGATTTATATTCGAAACCAAAAGGGATATCAATATAAGTTATAGAAAGCTTGCTCTTTTTTACATCAATATTTTTACCATCAACCTTTTTGGGGGCGTTATAAAAATAAGAAACATTTTCATCATCAATCAGCTCTTTTCCATAAACATTGTACTCTCCGGTTCCTAAAAGTGCCTGGTTGTAGAAGTTATGTGCCCCGATTCCTCCACCGATAAAGAAATTCATATGGCCTTTTTTATCCATAGGAAACGCATACTGGATAAAAACATCAATGCCCTGGTTAATAGCCCTGGGACTTATCGAGTCGGGGACTTTCATCCAGAAATCGTTGTAAACGCCAAAACCAAGGCTTAAACGTTTACGTATGGATTCAGCTGATGGTTTTTGTGCAAATGTGGTGGCCGATAAAGCCAGGAGAATGATAATCAAAGATATGTTGCGCTTCATGAGATATA
>CAZOXJ010000203.1:2110-6635 GCA_964583325.1 uncultured Lentimicrobiaceae bacterium | reverse complement strand
CCATCATCCGCTTTGTGCTTATCAGAAAAAACAAGGCTTAAGTTGGCTCCGCGCTCCATGCAAATATCGATTAATTTTCTGGCTTTTTCGGTATTAATCAATCCATCCATATCCGGTTTGACGGGAACTCCATCGTGGCAATCGAGCATGGTAAACTGCTTGTGAGGCCTCACTTTCAGGTATTCGCACAATTTCGAACTTGTACCGTTAATTAATGTGTCCAGAATGGTGTACGGCAATATGAAATCGTAAATCCAATATCCGCGTTGTGCAAGTTTAAACTGGGTGATAAAATTAGCATGAACTTCGGGAAGTAGTTCAATTCCAAGCGGATTGGCAATATCTGAAATCCATTCCAGGAACTGATAAATTTCAGGTTCGATAAAAAAGCAGCTGGTTCCCGGTTTTTTCATGATATATCCGACGGCATCAAGCCTGACAAACTTAACATTTTGTTTGCTGAAATTAACAAGAAATTCCTTTAACAGCCGACGGGCAAGATTTGAATTTGTATCCAGATCAATTTGCTCTGAAGGATCCTGTTTGCCAAAAGTAGTCCAGATGTTTTCCGTTTCACCGCTATTTTCAATGCTAAAAGTAGAATAGGGTATAGTCCGGCGTCGGAACATTTTGGCAATATCTGCTTCCACCGGTTTTCCATCCGGCCATATTTTATCAAGAGTGATAAACAAATCCGCAAACTCCGATTCACTTCCTTTTTTCAAATAATCCTGAAACCATGCCGATTGCCTCGAAATATGATTCACCATCAAATCGAGCATTACATCAAAGTTCCCGCTGATGGTCTTAATATCGTCCCATGTGCCAAATTCAGGTTCAATTTCCAGGTAAGTTAAGGGCGCAAAACCTCTGTCGCCCGATGATGGAAAAGGTGGCAGAATGTGAATTCCACCTCCGAAAATACCAGGAAAGTATTTCAAGAGGACGCTGTTGAGTGTTTTCAAGTCACCACCCAGGGAATCGGGATAGGTAATTAGTTGAACCTGGTTTTTAACGGACATTATTGTTTTTTTATTCTGGTATTACTACTTCGTATTCTTTTGTAATTACAAAATCTGCCAGTTGCCGGTGTCCTGCAATGATTTTGTGCTCGGTAATTAAAATCTGCTCAGTAAATAAATCCTTTATTTCATTTCCACGGTTTCTTTTTGTTCGATGCTCTAAGGTATCCAGCCTGTTCCGGGCTATAAAAATCCGGGTATCCAGGTTTTTAAGCAGCGACGTATAAGTTCCTTCGGCAATAACTACTTTAACCCCGATTAAACTGATCGTGGTTTCTTCAACGGAATTTTCGTTGTAGTCGATTAAAGGCTTGGTTATTTCATCTTTCCAGTTCAGGGCATCCCTGAGGTTATTTTCCAGTATGTTAAACTTAATTTCAGCATGTGGCCCAAGCCATTCAGGGTCTTCTTTTCTTTTTAAATCATTCGACTTTGGCGGCAAATGAAAATAGTCATCCTGGGCGAGTACAACAGATTTTACACCGTATTTCTCCAGTTCATCTGCTATTGCCATTGCAGTTTCTGATTTTCCGCTTCCCGATTCGCCCGCAACTGAAATCGTATAGCGTGTCGATTTGTTCTTTATTCGTTCAACTATCTGTGATACAATTGTATAAGCTGCTTTTTTGTGATGTTCTTCCAGTACTATAATATCGCCTTTCATGATCTGTTGTAGGAGAATTAATAATTTAAAATGATAGGTTGTTTTTACATCCCGATAAATCAGGACATGTGGTGATCAATATAATATGGGTTTTAAAAATCTCCCATATTTAAATTATTACCTGTAAGTGATTGAAATTGGCATTACCAGAATTTTCCCGTTCAGTTAACAGAATCCTCTATGACACTTGAACCAAGTTTGGCAGGTTGTAAAAAAGAGTATTGAATCTGTTAAATTCAACTTCCTTTATCTGACTTAAAACAGCGTGATTAAAGAGCTTACATGTTTGAAAAAAGGGGCGGCTCAAATTCCCAACCTCAATGACAGGAATTATGAGCCTTACCCCTCTGACAATCAAATCAAACCAAACCAGACCAATTATTAAAGGCTTTCTATTATTAACGTTCTGTTAGTTGTATCCCTCATTCTGTTTCAGGTTTTTATTGGCTCCAATCTGTTGACTTGGGATTGGAAACAATGCCCTGAATGGTTCGGATACGCCTTTCATGTCCCATGCTGCGGTGAATTTACCGAAACGGATAAGGTCATTCCTGCGAAGAAGTTCCCATGTAAATTCACGACCGCGCTCATCGAGAAGGATATTCAGATCGACCGATGTCAATGCCCTGAGTGGATCGCCGGCATCGAAAGCACGCGCTCTAACCGAATTGATAAGGCCTAAAGCTGTTGCGCCTTTAGGATCAGCAGCACCATTCAGAATCGCTTCTGCTTTCATCAATACAACATCAGCATAGCGGAATATGGCGAAATCGTTATTCAGGAAATAAAGAGGACCTGTTCCACCGGGAATATATTTTAAAACTCTGGCACCATCCGTTTCAGCGGCATTATCAATTCCTTCAGCTGTGGTATATTCAGGGGTAAAAATAAGTGGTGTAACTCCATCACGGCAATACAATTTTTCACCATTAGGACCTAATTGTTGTCCAACCAGGAAAATATAGTTACGCTTATCAGTGGGTGTAAACTTCTCGTAGAAGCTTTTGGTTGTAGAAAAACCATTCCATCCGCCGCTTGTTAATCCAAACTGAGGACCCTGGTTGTAATGCAAGGTGAAAAAATGGATGTAATACCCCGAGCCCCATGTACTTGTTGTAGCATTATCGCGGAAAGCATAAATGTTTTCAGGGCTGTTGTCGTTATCATAATTAAATATTGATTTATAATCATCAGCAAGGTGATATACGCCTGCATCAATAATTTTATTGCAATATTCAATGGATTTATCCCACTGGGCTGTACCTGTAAAAACCTTGGCATTAATATACAACTTGGCCAACAGGAAATTAGCAGCATTTACATTTACCCTGCCGACATCGCTGGTTGCCGGTAAAATGGCAGCGACTTCTTTCAGTTCAGTTTCAAGGAAAGTAAATACCTGGGCACGGGTATTGTTTGCAGGAGGATTTGAAGGATCAACCACATCGGTTATAATTGGTACATTTCCGAACATGTCGATCATGTTGTAATAATGGAATGCACGTACAAATCTAGCTTCTGCTTCAATTATATCAACATCAGTTCCCGTAAGGCCTGAACCTTGGAGAGCTTGAATAAACAGGTTTGCCTGGGCTATGCCTGATGATAAATTGTTGTAAGCATTGTTTATTTCACCGTTTTCAACAGTCCAGGTGTGTTTGTGCAGGCTTTGCAAATCAATTGATTTCCAGTCGCCACCACGTGCGGGCACAACAGCCTCATCTGTACACGATTCATTTACTTTAAATAAACCGTCCATGTAGCAACCGGCAGTTGAATAAACGCCTGACAAACCACCCAGCAGGTCACTCTTGGTTTGATACGCATTCTGATCGGTCAGCTGGCTTTTGGGATCCATGTCGAGCTTGGTACAGCTTATGGCAGTCAGTACAACCAGGAGCAATATATATGTTATTTTTTTCATGATTCTTATGTATTAAAAGTTAATGTTTAAACCAACAGAAATGCTGCGCGCTTTAGGATAATTGTTGTAATCGATTCCTACTGAAGAGGCTGAAGAATTTCCTGCGTATGTGTTTACTTCAGGATCATAACCTGTATAGTCTGTGATCACAAAAAGATTCTGACCGGTACAATAGACTCTGGCTTTCAACTCTGTTCCGATTTTAACCTTGAGGTTATAACCCAATGTCAGGTTGTCGAGGCGTAAAAAATTACCTTTTTCGAGCCAACGTGATGAAGAATAATTGTAAGCGGCATGTGCAATCCCAGCGGCGCCTTCCTGGCTTACATTCTGACCGGGCAAACGGTTTGTCTGTGATATTTCAGCTCTTGTATTATTATAGAGTTCGTTACCAATGCAACCTCTAAAACCGATGTTTACATCAAAATCATTGTACCTTAACGTGGAACTCAGGCCATAAGTAGCTTTTGGAAGAGCACTACCGATAATTGTTTTATCCTTATCGTTAATTTCTCCATCAGGATTCAGATCGGCAAATATTTCCTTACCGGCATTGTCTAGTCCTTCATACTTATAACCATAGTATGAACCATAGGGCTCGCCTACACGGATAATCTGTATGCCCTGGCCGGGTGCTCCGGCTCCGCTGATAGCGCCTGTATGAATATCAGAACCTTCGTAAAGTTTAGTGATTTCATTTTTGTTGCTGGCTATATTGAAATCAATATTCCATTGCAGGTTTTCTTTCTGAACAGCTTTCACCCCAATACTGAATTCAATCCCTTTATTGGTCATTTCACCGATATTATCAAGATATACCGAAGAAACCGCAGGCTGAACAGCAACTAATTCAACTAAGAGTTTGGTGGTGTTTTTATTGTAATAATCAAGTGTTCCATACAAACGTTGTTTGAA
>CAZOXJ010000203.1:0-2010 GCA_964583325.1 uncultured Lentimicrobiaceae bacterium | reverse complement strand
TTTACGATGTTGATTGTTTTTGTACCGGTTACATCCATGCTGTTGTAACCCAGGTTATCATTGCTGTATCCTTCGGCAGTTGTATTAGTGAAATAATTATCATACTGCTGCCATGAGTAACCACCTAATACATTTACCAGGTGCTTGTCAATTTGTTTATTGTACGTAAGGTAAAACTCCAGCAATTTGCTTGCGTTTGTCTGGTCGGTGTTAATTCCCCTGCCGTGAACATCTTTTCCTATTGAGGAAGCAATGGGCTGGTAAATATTGCGCTGCTGGGCATCACGGTCATAAGCCAGGTTCAGTTTTGCCTTTAACTCACTGAAAATAGTTACTTCCGTTTCCAGGTTTCCAATTACGCGGTTACCTTGAGTATAATCGGTTACCTGGTTCTGCAGAGCAACAGGGTTGCGTACATCATTTGAATATTCATGGTAGGTGCCATCTTCATTTTTTACCGGCTGAGTTGGATCCATTTTAAACACATTGTTCAATACTCCTCCTCTGAAACCTCCGGTTTGTTGTTCAATCAGGTTATTGGAATTGTAGTTTGTGTTAGCCAGGTTGAACTGAAACTTTAATTTATCATTTAAACTTTTCTGGCTTACGTTAACACGTGCATTGTACCTTTTCATATCGGTGCCAATAATAATACCAGCCTGATTTTGTGCTCCAAGCGAAACCCTGTATTGTGTTTTAGGACTTCCACCGCTGAAAGCTATATTATGACTTTGTGAATAGGCCGTGCGGTAAATTTCGTCCTGCCAGTCAGTATTTGCAGCACCAAAAGTTGTAGAAAGTCCTTTTGAAGTAACAGCACTTTTATATTCATCTGTTGAAAGTATATCCAGTTTCTTAGGGAGTTTACTCATTGCGAAAGAACCATCATAACTCAGTTTCACTTCGCCCGCAACGCCTTTTTTAGTAGTTATCATAATTACTCCGTTGGCACCACGTGAACCGTAAATGGCAGTTGCCGAAGCATCCTTCAGAACGGTCATGGTTTCAATATCTTCAGGAGCGAGCATTACCAAGGGATTTATACTTCCATTGTTAAGGCCGTTATCGGAATTGGAATTCAGGTTAAGCTGTTTCCTGTTATTATCAACCGGAACGCCATCAATTACAAAAAGTGGTTCGCTTCCAGCCGTAATGGAGTTGGTTCCGCGTATGCGGATGCTGGAAGAACTTCCAGGGCCACCGTTTGTGGAAATGATCTGAACGCCGGCAGTTTTACCGTTTAAAAGCTGTTCGGGCGAAAATGCCATTCCTTTATTGAATTTGTCGGAACTAACAGTTGCTACTGCACCGGTATTGTCTGATTTCTTTTGAGTTCCATAACCGATAACAACAACCTCACTGAGGTTCATTGCGTCCTGAATTAAGGTAACTTCTAATGTTTTTTGGCCTAGCACTGCTATTTCCTGAGTGGTGTAGCCCACGAATGAAAAAATAAGAACAGTACCTGCATCGGGAACATTCAGAGAAAATTTACCGTTCACATCAGTTAAACTTCCCTGCGTAGTTCCCTTTATTTGGATACTTACTCCCGGAAGTGTCCCGACTTCATCTTTAACAGTGCCGGTAACCGTACCCTGGGCGGAAGCAAAACCTGAGCTCAGTAAAACAAAGCACAGGGTGTAAATAAATAGTTGAAAAGGTTTTTTCATAATGAGTGGTTGTTGTTGGTTATTGAATTATTTCCTCACAAAGAAAATGCATAAGTTTGAATTAAAAACACCTGAAAACCAATGCAATGCGGATTATCGATCCCAAACGTTCTCACAAACGTTTGTGGTTGATAACTTTTATAAAATATATTTTTAAGCTGTCGTTATTTTACTCTCAAATGAAAATAAATTTTATAATGACGGGCTTTGTTATACTTTTACCGGGGCGGAAAATACGATCCAACATCCCCATCCACTAAATAACTCCCTGTAATTCAAGCAATAGCTTATGAGAGTAAACACCATTAAACTTAAGGATATCGCTAAAGCTCTTAATCTT
>CAZOXJ010000202.1:4286-6664 GCA_964583325.1 uncultured Lentimicrobiaceae bacterium | reverse complement strand
AAAAACATTTTTGATCGTCAAGATACGAATTCCTTTTCAATTCCGGATTTTTAAAGCTGAAATTCGGATTAAAACAAAGAAGGCTGAACAGGCTCCTCTGTTCAGCTTTCGTATCTGTAAATACAAAATACGCACCAAATAAAAACACTGATTTGTATTTTCTGATTTATTGCCAGTGAGGTTAAACCCAAATTGCGCCAGAGTATAAATTGTTTTTAACTAAGAGAATGTACAAACTCAGTATTTAATTTTTTATAGATTCGAGCTTGTGCTTCTGTCAGGCTGAGCCGTCATTGCGAATGAAATGAAGCAACGAAGCCCAACTAAATCAACTCTTATTACACGTTCTTGAGTTAAACAAGTGCATTTCGCTCGCTCAATGTGACAGAATACAAGCAATTAGTGCTATTAAGCTGCTGCTTCAAAATTTAGACAATCTCTAAAATCCTGACCAAATATGTTTCTTCCCTTTTATACTCTATTTTTTACCAGATAAAGCGTCCATTGCACCTAATACGAAAAACAGCGGGGCATTCCAGTTTATGGCTATTTCGTTAGTCGAATAGCTGCATTCGGCATCAGAAAATGATTTAGCAGGGAACGTGTTGCGGGTAATTCCGGGGCAATCGGTAAGTACAATTGTATTTGGTCCTCCGGCCAGGAATCCGGGACAGGGCTCAGGAATTCCATCGGCACCTGACGGACGATGGTGAATGTTCATGACCTTTTTGCCGCCATATCCGGTAACAAAACAGTATCCTGTTGCATTGCGGCCGAGCAGGTAATCAATATCGCCCTGCACCGAGTTAATATACTTTTTGTCGGGATTGATATTGTTGACAACTAACTTGATAACAGCCTGGTTTGCAACATCGGAGTTGCTTCCCCACTTAAAAAAATCGAGACTAACTTTATAGGGCGAGTTTTCTGATTTGGCAACTAAATTATCAGCAAAGTGAAGCAGGATTTTTTGAGCATGCTTTGTTAATTCTGAAAATTTTTGATTATCACTCAATGCCAGCGAAATAATACCTGACATAGCCGACGAATCCCAGGATTGAACGCAAACTGTTTGATTATCAAGATCTTTTACAGTTACCAGCGAAATATCTGAAGTTGCAAGTGCGAGTTCTGTTGCAGCCCAGAAAAACTCATCCATTAATCGTGTATCATCATACGCCCCGGTCGAAATATCCGATGGGTTTTTGTAATAAACTGCCGGGTTTGCTTTAGCCCACTTAAAAGCATTTTTAGATGCTTCCAGACAGGTTTTGCCCAATTCGCTTATTTCAGGAGAATCAGTTTTGGCAAATACACGCGATGCCATAGCCATTGTTGCAGCAAAACCGAGTGAAGCTGCAGTGGATTTCGAAACTACATACCTGGGCTCATTGGCTTTATCAGGCATTACAAAACCACAGAAAGCTTTATTGGTAAGCTTGTGATAAACGCCTCCGTCATTCGGATCCTGCATAGTAAGCATCCAGCGCAGGTTAACCAGAAGTTCGTCCAATACATCCGGAATATTGTTGCCGCTTTCCGGGATATTGTTCGTAAAGTCCTTACAATATTCAGGGTACATCTGGCAGAAAAGTAGCAACGTATATGTGCTTATCGAACTGTTGACAATATATTTATTATAATCACCGGCGTCGTACCAGCCTCCGGGACTTGAAAGTTTATATCCTTCGGGCCTTTTAGCTGTAGCTGCCGATGAATGCACGAAAACCATCGTATCAGGATGACCTGCCGGGCGCGCCCATATTCCACCATATTCCTTTTTGATCTCTTCGCCGGAGCGGTTCAGGTAAAAAGCTTTTAAGGAGGCTTTGGTAATTTCACTGTACACATCACCACTTATAGCGAATACGTATGAACAAGTTGTATCATTGATGCAAATCTGGTATTTACCCGGAGCGACCACTTTCGAAAAATCAGCTGTACAAACACTGTCGCCAGAGAGTTCCCAGTATTTGAATGGTCCCGGTTCACCGGTAAACACAACTTTTCCGCTGGTAACGTCGATAACATCAAATGTACCTGCTTTAACCCGGAGTAATGCAATTTTCTCTGCTTCAGGAAGATATCCTACCTGATTTAGTAAAATCCGGCCGATTGTATCGACATTAATACTACTGCCTGAATTTCCTTTGGATGTAGTATTGCAACTGCTTAATATTCCTATTAATAAAAACAGGATACCAATTGTAAGAGTTCTCATAAGGCTTTTTATCCTAAAACTACGTTCACTGTATGCTCCAGTCCATCGTTAAACAAAGGAATAAGGTTCGAAGCATGTGGTTTCCCATCAATGGTTACCGCTTTAACACCTTTCGATTTGTTTTGTGGATTTTGTATTTCGATCCGGTAAGTTGCGC
>CAZOXJ010000202.1:0-4186 GCA_964583325.1 uncultured Lentimicrobiaceae bacterium | reverse complement strand
TTAACACCTTTCGATTTGTTTTGTGGATTTTGTATTTCGATCCGGTAAGTTGCGCCCCTGAATTTACGTGTAATAGTATACTCTTTCCAGTTTTCAGGAATACAAGGGTCAATTCGCAGTCCATCATAATCAGGCTGAATGCCCAGGATAAACTGCGTGATGGTATAAAAATTCCACGATGCGGTACCCGTGAGCCACGAGTTTTTGGCTTCGCCGGGTTTTACGGCATCTTTGCCTGCTATCATCTGCGAATACACATAAGGCTCTGTTTTATGCAGTTCGCTGATGTCCTCGAGGTAAGCAGGGCAAATCTTTTTATAGTATTCCCAGGCCTGATCGCCACGCCCGATTTTAGTTTCGCCAATCATGATCCATGGATTGTTATGACAGAAAATTCCGGCATTTTCCTTGTAGCCCGGCGGATAGGTGGATATTTCGCCATACTCGACATAATATTCAGTAAAAGCAGGGTTGTTGAGCACAATTCCATAGTCGCTGTCGAGGTGTTTTTTTACTGAGTCGAGTGCTTTGGTTACCATGCCTTCCTCTATGCCGATACCAGCCATAGAGCACCATCCGTTCGATTCGATAAATATTTTCCCTTCAATATTTTTGTGCGAGCCTATTTCCCGTCCATAAAAATCATAGGCACGCAGAAACCAATCGCCATCCCAGCCGTGCAGTTTTATGGCCTCAACCATCTTACCAACATGATATTGCGCGCGAGAGGCTTCGGCGGAGTTCCCGATCCGATTACACAAATCAACGTAATCGCGGCCATAAACCACAAATAGTCCGGCTATCATCAGGCTTTCGGCCTGGCTTCCTTCCGATTTGTTTTCGGTAGTCTGAAAACTTTCGTTCGGGTCAGTCGAAAAACAGTTGAGGTTCAGGCAGTCGTTCCAGTCGGCGCGGCCAATCAGCGGCAGGCCATGTGGACCCAGGTTATTGATAACATGGTTAAATGAAACTGTTAAATGATCAAATAGCGGAACTTCGGAGCCGGCTTTATTGTCGTATGGAACAGGTTCGTCCAAAATACTGAAATCGCCGGTTTCTTTAATATAACTTGTTGTTCCGAAAATCAGCCACACCGGGTCATCATTAAAACCCTGACCGATTTCGTTGTTCCCTTTTTTTGTAAGCGGTTGGTATTGGTGATAGCAGCCTCCGTCAGCAAATTGAGTTGAAGCAATATCGATAATCCGTTCGCGTGCCCGTTCAGGAATCTGATGCACGAACCCAACCAAATCCTGGTTCGAATCGCGGAAACCCATTCCACGGCCAATTCCACTTTCGAAAAACGATGCCGAACGCGAAAAACAGAAAGTGATCATGCATTGGTACTGATTCCAGGTATTCACCATACGGTCTAACTTTTCTTCTCCCGAATGCAGCGTGAATGAATTCAGCAAAGTATCCCAATAGGTTTTTAATGCATTAAAAGCGGCATCAACTTTTTCAGCCGTGTTAAAACAGGCAATGGTTTTTTTTGCTTTTGTTTTGTTAATTACACCTTTACTATGCCATTTCTTATCATCTTCATTTTCAGCATAACCCAAAACAAAAACCAGGTTTTTCGATTCGCCGGGATGCAATTCAATCTCCAGGTAATGCGATGCTACCGGCGACCAGCCCAGGGCCACCGAATTGCGGGGTGAACCTGCGAGCACAGTTTGTGGCTCGTCGAAACCATTGTATAAACCAAAAAATGATTCGCGGTCAGTATCGAAACCCTGAACAGGCTCATTAACTGAATAATACGCATAATGGTTGCGGCGCTCTTTGTATTCGGTTTTATGATAAATAACTGATCCTTCAATTTCTACCTCACCTGTAGAGAAGTTGCGTTGAAAGTTCTCCATATCGGCAGCAGCATTCCACAAACTCCATTCGATAAACGAGAAGATTTTCAGTTTCTTTACTTCTGAAGTGTTATTGGTGAGTGTAAGTTTTTGCACTTCGGCCCAGGTTTTGAGCGGAACGAAAAACAGGACTTTTGCAGTTACACCGTTTTTTTTGCCCTGTATGGAAGTATAATTCATTCCGTGGCGGCATTCGTAGCTGTCGAGCGGGGTTTTGCAAGGTTTCCATCCCGGCGACCAAATGGTATCATTATCTTTTATGTAAAAGTAACGGCCGCCGCTATCCATAGGTACATTGTTGTAACGGTAGCGGGTAATCCGGCGGAATTTTGCATCTTTATAAAAAGAATATCCTCCGCCTGTATTTGATATTAGTGAAAAAAAATCTTCGTTGCCCAGGTAGTTAATCCAGGGCCAGGGTGTTTGCGGATTGGTGATCACATACTCTCTGTTCTGATCGTCAAAATGTCCAAATTTCATATTTATTGTATTGTTTTATCGATTCTTAATAGGGTGATATTACTTATTTCGGAGCCAGATCTTTTGATCTCCTGTTATTTAATTCAATTGTAATGGCGTCCATTTTCTTTTGGTTCAGCGGATACAGAGTCATTAGCCCTGCGCCAAGGAAAGCAACAATGGCAGGAATCCAGCTCATAAGCATGATTATGCCCGGAACCGCGCCCTTAATAGCTACCTCATCCTGTCCGTTGTAATGAAATGCTGCTAAAACAAAACCAATTATAGCGCCGGCAACTCCTCCTCCTAACTTGGTGGAGAATGAGCCTGCGGAATAAATAAGTCCTGTTGCCCTACGCCCGTTTTTATGCTCGGAATAATCGGCAGCATCGCCAAGCATGGCAAAAAACAGTGTGGGGAAAATGGCTGCTGCTGCTTCGGAAATAATTCCGATAACAAAAATACCGGTTATATCGTTGGGGCCACAAAATGCCAGCAGTGAGTTTACAGCACCTGAAAAGATTAAAGCGTAAATGAACAGGTTGCGTTTACCAAGCCGTTTTGCCAAAGGAGTTGTGAGCATAGCTCCTGCAATGGAAGCCAGCATTAGTCCTACCATATACGAGCCGGCCAGCAACTGATCGTGCAGGTAATGCGAGAAATAAATAACGACAATTCCTTGCTTAATGGAATTATAGACCTGGAAAAGCAATCCAATCAGCAATAGTATGATCCATGGGCGGTTCCGGATTAAATCTTTCAGATCTTTCCCTAAATTAGTTTGCTGCTCTTTCGGCGGCAATACTCTTTCCTTTGTTGTGGCAAAAGTGATAATAAGCGCCAGCGAAAGGAAAACCGACAATAAATAAATGGAATAGCTGTATCCTCTTTTCTGGTCGATAATTGAAATGCTGGAGGCGGTGATGTTTTCTTCGCCGTTTACAATAAATGTATATTCTTGCTGAGCTTTCATCGAAAAACTCTTTCCCTGGGTCGGCACATCTGCACTATCGGTAAAAGCAGCGCCGCTCCAGGTAAACATAGCAATTCCGTCATCAGTTTTAATGTTCACATTTTGCACATCTCTTTGTGAGGAAACGGTGACTTCATATTTTTTTGTATCAAGTTTACTTACGTCGATGGTTGGATTGATATTCCCGAAGTAAGCAACTAAAAGCAGTAAAGCTCCCTGTACCAGCATTCCTCCGGAGAAAGCACCTACCATGCGATACGATCCGAGGCTTGTGCGTTCTTTATCGTCGCCGGTCATAACGGCCATAAGTGCGCCGTAAGGAATGTTGTTGGCGGTGTATATCAGAGTAAATATTATATAAGTGGTATATGCGTAAATAATTTTTCCGGTAGGGCTTAAATCGGGACTCATGAAAAGCAACGATAATATAACGCCAAGCGGAATGGCCGACCATAATATCCATGGGCGGAATTTACCGTATTTAGTGTTTGTTCTGTCGCCGATAACTCCCATTGCAATATCGCTTACTCCATCGCTGAAACGAGCGATTAGCAGAAGCATACCTACAGCAGCAGGGTTTAAGCCAAAAACATCAGTATAAAATATAAACAGGAAAGTGGAAACTCCCCGCCAGGCAATGTTTGCAGCGCCATCGCCGAGAGCGTACCCGATTTTTTCTTTAACTGAAAGTTTTTCCACGTTTTTCTTTTTAAATGGTTGTGTGCCTCAAATCAACAGGGTAAGTGTTAAGATTGTTAAGGCAGTTTTTCGATGTATTAGTATGCTATTTGCTGGTTATCTTGCACCTGGTTTTCTTTTGTTTGGCAGATACAATATGGTACAATGCTATAAATCAATTTATTGGTCAAGTGAAACGGCAAGCATTAGC
>CAZOXJ010000201.1:0-6730 GCA_964583325.1 uncultured Lentimicrobiaceae bacterium | reverse complement strand
CCAACTATTCATCGATGAGTTTGTATTTATGAGAAATATTTCTTTTCTGATTAAGTAAATGCATAAATTTAAAGAGATCCGGATCTTCGTAAAAACTTGATTTCCGATTATAAATAATACTTATTGATGTGTATTTTTTTATGAATTGCCTTTTAATAAATTTGCGGCATAAAGTAAATCCTTAAAATTGACATAAATATGAAAAAATTAATTATTTTACTGATAATCACGGCTCTGGCCACATCGTCGTTCGCACAATCTGATACATTAACCAAAGTAAAAACAAAAAAATACTCCAAAATCTGGAACCTGTCGTTCGAGCAGGGAGCCATGCTTGGAAACGGTACCGAAGTCGGCGATCAGTTAGCAGAAGCGTCCTATTATAATGGTTTGGATTTAAGGCTGGGTTTCCGTGTTAATGATTATTCGGATATTTACAACCAGGTTTACCGGCTGCCGGTTATGGGTATTGGCTGGTATGCTTCAACTTTTCAACAGGATGAAGTAATAGGCAAACCCAATGCTATTTATTATTACTTCGATATGCCTGTTCGCTTTGAGCGAAGCAGGAAGTTAACCATGTCCTATCTTGCTGCTTTCGGACTTTCCTACAATTTTAATCCATACGATGAGGTAACTAATCCGGGAGATGTTTTTATAGGATCGTACCGAAACTGCTATGTTAACCTTGCATTGCTCATGAATTACCATATCACGCCCAAGTGGACTACGAGTCTTTCGATAGGATTTAAACATTTTTCGAACGGCTCTTTTAAACAACCGAATTACGGTATCAACCTGGTTCCTGTTGCTTTAAGTGTATCATACAAACCAAAACCTTACAAACCATTTGAAGGGGGGAAGAATATTCCTGAATTTATAAGTCATAACCAATATAACATAGCATTGATAGCCGGAAGTAAGAACTATTCGGAAGGTGAACCCAACTATTTGAAGGCAGGACTTAGTGTAAACTGGCTCAGGGCTTTCAGTTACAAATACAAAGCAGGCTTAGGACTTGATGTATTTTATGCCGGTGGATACGAAGAACGTAACAATGCCACAGCTACTTTTGCGAACACTATGTCGTTTGCCGTGGCAGGATCGTGGGAATGGTCCCTTAATAAGCATTTGTATGTACCTATTGCTTTTGCTGTGTATCTGAAACGAAGTGAAGACAATGGCGAACGCGATGGATTTTATGAGCGTGTAGGACTTCGTTATCGCTTTAACAACAATATGTTTGCAGGCATTACGATTAAAGCGCATAAAGGCGTTGCCGATATTTTCGAGTGGACAATCGGTTACACCCTGAAACACGATCCGAATAAATACTAAGAGCTTTTCCGGCTGCAGATTGTTACAACAATAAATGTTGCTTCAACACTGACGCAGGATTATTCGGATCAACATTGGTTAAACTTAAAGAGCTTAAAACACATTGTGTTTTAAGCTCTTTAAATGATGTGTGGTTAGTATCAAAAGGGTAATTCAACTATCAGGGAGATGCTGCGCCCTCAGGAGACCTGCCACGCATTATATTTCAGCAAATCTCTAAAGTGAACTTGCCGGAGGCGCCAGTTTAATGGATTTCGCCTTGGTGTTTAATTGCTTGATAAAGAATATATTCATGAGTTTGTTGTCATCCGACAGAAAAGCTGATGACATACCATTTACTATATCCATATATAAAATGGCAGGATTGTTGGCATCGTTATATTTGGCATTCAGTTTTACTCCCATTTTCTTAACAGAGCCATCTTCGAGAATTACGCCCAGAGTTTGGACAATCTGATTGTTTTTAACTTCAACTTTCCCCATGTAGCAATCAGATTTGTTGCCTTCCCTCACAGTTACAACTACTTCGTGTATCCCATCAGGAACTGGGCTCGCTCCTCTGTCCTGAAAAACCTTGAGGTATTCCTCATAACAGTTGGATTGAGCGTTGGCGTTGATTGTGCTGCTAAAAACCAGGATGGATGTAACTAAAAGCAGTTGAAAGAGATTTTTCATAGTTGAGTTTTATTGATTTGTAAATGAATTTGTATGCGAAAAATTAAGACGTTTTTATATTAATACTGCAAATATAGATAAAAGGCATTTGTTTCGGTTCGTAACGTTTAAAAATATTCAAAGCAGGTTGAAATATCCCTATTGATAAGTATCCTGCATTTTTCTCATCCCAAATTATTTGTAAGCAAGCGATGAATAAACCGAAATAATGATTGATATGGTTAAACCTGATTTGTGGATCTTTCAATGTTTTACAGAACAGTCATCAACTGTTCTGTATCGATTTATGATTTCCCAATACTGAATTTGGGTTCAACCAAAATACTGTTAAATACTACGAGGGTTCATTCAACAGTTGATTTTCGCTGTTTACCAAATCATCAACTGAAACTTTCCGGCTGATATGCCCAAGCAAATATTCGATTTCTTCGCCGCGAAGCATATCGCGCACACTGGCATGTGCTTCAGCTATTTTCAGTGAAATTCCTTTCGATCGCAGATCAAGGTAAAGTCTTTTAATAAGCTTTGCTCCGGCAATATCCACATAGGGTGTTGTGCTGAAATCCCAGATGACTGTTTTAAGCGATTCGTCGGATTGAAGAATTTTTTCCCAAACCCGGTCATGGATATTTTCAATATTAAAATAAAGAACCGATGCTTCGATCCTGAAAAGTAAAATACCGTGAATGGTCTCATTATCAGGGTGTCTGCCAATATCTGTATATCGTTTTGTGCCCGGAATACGGCCTAAAAAAGCAATATGAGGATCCGAAACGGCCTTTATAAGCATAACCAGTGAAGCTATTGCTGCAATCATAACCCCTTTCAATATTCCAAAAATGATAACGCCTGCCAGCGCAATTATTGCCACGCTAAACTCCATTCGGCTTACTTTCCATAAGCGTTTTAATTCTTTGATGTCGACCATGCTCCTGATAGCAACAAGCAATATTGCAGCAAGCATAACATCGGGCAGATACTTGATAGGGCCCGTCAGAAATAAAAGGCATAATGCGATAACCATTGAAGCAAAAACCAGGGAAAGCGGAGTGCGTGCACCGGCCTGGCTGTTAACAGCTGACTGCGATAAGCCGCCACTTACCGGGTAGCCATGTCCGAAAGCAGTTGCCAGGTTGGCGCAAGCCAGTGCCAGTAATTCCTGCCGTGGTTTTATTTCATACCCACCTTCACCGGCCAGTGTTTTAGCTGCCGAAACACTCTCGATATACATAAGTAAAAAGCAGGCAAAAGAAAGCGGAATAACACCGTTTATATCCTTTGCGTGCCACGATGGCAAATGAAATCCGGGCAGGCCTGATGGCATAGGGCCGGTGAGCGTAAAGCCTGAATTGATAAGCGAAGTGGTGGATATTATTACAATTGAAGCAACAACCAAAACGATTGCAACCGGGCGGCCCGGGAATAATCTTTCGCTGGCTATAAGCAGTATTAGTGCAGTTAATCCAAAAATCAGAACCGTAGGATTGGTGCCGGGTACCTGGCTAAGGAGAAAGCTTATTCGTTCGACAAAACCGGATCCACCGCCTTTTACACCAAATAGTGCAGGCATCTGTGTTAACGCGATGGTAATAGCTGCACCAGCTTTAAACCCAAGTAATACAGATTCGCTGATGAAGTTTATGAAACTGTTCAGTTTTAACAAATATGCCAGTATACTCATTGCTGAAAGTACTAATGCAGTGAGCGATGCAATGTCGGCCCATCGCTGAATATCTCCGTCTGCCAGGGTTGCTATGGTAGTTCCGATAAGCAGCGAAATGGCTGATGTTGGTCCAATGGCAAGTTGCATACCGGTTCCGAAAACTGCGTAAAACAACCCGCCGATCAGGTAACCGTAAATGCCGTATTGAGGAGGCAAACCGGCAAGCGAAGCGTAAGCCATTGAAACAGGGATAGCATATGCCGCAAGGGTTAATCCCGAAACCGCATCGTAACGGAAGGTTTTCAGCGAATAACTTTTAATCCATTGTAAAGGGGGAAATATGTTTTTCCACATGGATTGCTTGTAGTTGTATGTAAAAAGATGTAGGATGTGTGAAGTAGGATGTTGCGTTTGGTACTTGGTATTCTAAAGATCCAAATCCCAAATTCCAAGATCCAAATTCCAAGGCACTAAATCGTAAATCGTACTTCTAAGATCGTAAATCGCAAATACTAATTCCCAATAAGCATTCCGATGGAAAACCTTGAACTTTTGAACCTTGTACCTTTAACATTGAATATTTGGATTTTCTTTTTTTGGTATTTGGTATTTGGTTCTTGGAATTTGGTACTTGGAATTCCCCAAAAAATCAAGCTTTCTCCGCAATCAATTCCTCTTTCAGTCTCTGCAACTCCGCAACCTGTTCAATACTTACTTCAGGATAAGTCAGTTTCATCGAATCCAGCGCATTGATAATGGCTGAAGCTACCACAATCCGGGCGTAGGGTTTGTTATCGGCGGGAATCACATACCAGGGCGATTTTTCAGTAGCAGTTTTTTTTATCATTTCTTCGTAAGCAACCATATACTGTTTCCAGTATTTGCGCTCTTCAATGTCGCCTGCACTGAACTTCCAGTTTTTTTCAGGTTTGTCAATACGTTCGATAAACCGTTTTTTTTGTTCCTTCTTCGACACATTGAGGAAGAATTTCACAACCAGAATTCCATTCCGGTTCAGGTATGATTCGAAATTTCGCATATCACTCAGCCTTTCATCCCAAATGTTTTCAGTAAGCAGTTTTTCGGGCAGCTTCTGCGATTTCAAAATGCCTTCGTGCACACGAACTACCAGCACTTCTTCATAATACGAGCGGTTGAAAATACCTATACGGCCTCTTTCGGGAAGTTGCTTCATGCAACGCCATAAATAGTCGTGATCAAGCTCTTCAGGATTTGGAGCTTTAAATGCAGTAACGTGGCACCCTTGCGGGTTTATCCCTGACATAACATGCTTTATCGCTCCATCCTTGCCAGCGGCATCCATTGCCTGGAAAATAAGAAGCAACGACCATTTGTCCTGTGCATACAATTTATCCTGCATTTCGGCAAGAGCCTGTACGCCAAGCTGCAAGGCCTGTTGCGCGAGCGGCTTGCCTTCTTTCCCTAAATCATTTTCAACACTTGTAGGGAAATCTTTAAGCTTAAATTTCTTGTCGCTGGTTACGCGATATTTTTTCGAGAGTTTTTTTGCCCTGGCAATAAACTCTTTTCTGCTCAGTTCGGTAATTGCTGTGATCCTGCTTTCGGTATTCCCGATAACAGGAATATTTTCTTTAATTTTTGCCATAACAAATAGATTAGTAATCAATAATTTAACAAAGATAGGGTAGTTTCTGTTAAATCTCAATAGCGGGTTTGCTATATTGCAGCTATCGGGAAAAAAGTTTACTTTTGACAGATACAGCTCTTACTCAAATTATTAATCTCAAAAAATATGTTGCAAATTAAAACAGCAACAAAAAACGGGTTGAAGAAATGTGCGATCCACATCCTGGTTTCATTTTTATTTCTTTTGGTTTCGCTAACATCCATAGCACAGGCCGAATCGAAAGACTTCAGGGATGTTGTTGCTCAGTGGAAAAAGAATCCTGTTCCCAAAATCAATAACGAACTAATTGTTGGCAAAACGTACTATTCAATTTTGCCGGTAGTAGGATATGGACCTGCAAATGGTTTTGTGGTTGGCGGAGCCATTAGTTTCGCTCATCTTTTTGGAAATCCGCCTACCAACCTGTCTTCCGGGATGCTGAATTTTTCGGTTACAACCAAAAAACAGCTGATTGTAAATGCACGTTCGAAAATATACCTTTCGCAGAATAACTGGTTTTTACAGGGCGACTGGCGATTGCTTCTCTTTACCCAGCCTACCTACGGGCTTGGAATTGATAATTCCGAATTAAATAAAATACAGATACATGTTAATAACCTGGATGAAACTGGAGATACCTGGGGCGAACCCATGAGATTTAAACTTATAAGGTTTTATGAAGAAGCTTCGCGACAGTTGGGCGGTTCAAAGTTTTATGCCGGGCTGGGGATTGCCATTGACCAGCATTTTGATATTGACGATCAACGACTTGATACTGTTACCGGCAGCGAGGAATATTATATTACCAACAACTATGCATACTCGGTTAAAAATAATTTTAACCCGGAGAGCTATGGGACTAATGGTATAAAGTTTACACTTTTGGTTGATAATCGCGATAACATAAGCAATTGTTACAAGGGCTATTATGCGTCTGTTTCGATACTTCAAAACATAAAAATCGGCACTAATTCGCAGCAAAGTACTCAATTGCTGTACGATGGCCGTTATTACCTTGGATTGAGCCGTGAGCGCCCCCGTCATGTGCTGGCTTTCTGGAGCTGGGGTTCTGTTTTGCTTGACGGCAATGTGCCTTACCTAGCTCTGCCTTCCATAGGATGGGATACATACAACCGCTCTGGCCGGGGATACATTCAGGGACGATACCGCGGGCTGAGTATGATTTACAACGAAGCAGAGTACCGCTACCCGATTTCGAAGAACGGGCTGTTTGGCGGTACAATTTTTATCAATGCAACTACAGCCAGCAACTATTATCATAAAATGTTTGAGAAAACTGCCTTCGGAATGGGAGCCGGTCTGCGGATGCAACTGGATAAAATGGCTCGAACTAATCTAACCGTTGATATTGGAATCGGCACCGATAAATCAAGTGGAATTTATTT
>CAZOXJ010000200.1:0-6980 GCA_964583325.1 uncultured Lentimicrobiaceae bacterium | reverse complement strand
TGGTCATAACATTAAATCCTTCCTTACGCAGGTTGTAGCCTACAAAGTCGAGAATATCTTCCTCATCATCAACAAGAAGGATAGTATAGTTTGATTTATTCATATTGTTTTGTTTGGCTGATAAATGAAGATGTTCGGGTTAATTATTAGTGCTCCTGCGAATTGTATATTATCGCCTGTTTGAGTGAAATCGTTTCAAATATAGTATTTTCAACAATATCTTTTTATCGTACCGGAACATATCCTGCCTTAAGTACAATTTGCTGTCCGGCATTTGAAAGTACAAACCCGATAAAGGGACTTATTGCATCTTTTAAGTTATCAGGAAAAATATAGTAAAGCGGCCGGGCAATTGGATAGGACTTGTCTTTAACTGTTTCAACCGATGGAGCTATATATGTTTTTCCTTTATCGCTCGATATTGCAATAGGTTTTAAAGTTCTGTCGAGATAAGCTAAGCCAACGTAACCTATTGCGCCTTTAACCTGACTAACGCTCTGGGCAATTGCCCCGGTTGCAGGCATGAGTATAGCTGAAGCAGTAAAGTTTTTGCCACTAAGTTCATGATCTTTGAAGAAATTATATGTTCCTGAGCTGTTTTGGCGGGAGTATACCACAATATCCATATCAATGCCACCAACATCTTTCCAGTTGGTAACAGCACCTGTGAAAATGGCTTCAAGTTGTTGAACGGTAAGTTGCGTTACTTTATTTTCCGGATTTACAATAACGGCAAGGGCATCAAAGGCAATTATCGTTTCTGTAACCGGAATTCCTTCTTTATTAAGGTTTAGTTTTTCATCAGCTGTTAATTCCCTTGCTGATTGGGCAATATCAGTCGTGCCATTTAACAATGCAGAAATTCCTGTGCCCGAACCACCACCGCTTATTAATATTGAAGCATCAATATTGCGTTTCATGAATTCCTCGGCTAACATTTGAGTTAGCGGGAATACAGTATCGCTGCCTTTAATTCTTAATTTTTGTCCAAATAGCTGATTTACAGCTAATAGGCTTATTATTAGGAAGAGTGTTGTTGACTTCATAGATACAAATTTACATGAATGTTAAATAATTGTAAAGTAACTCACATGATATTACCTGCTGGTTACTCCAATGTTAAATATATATTAATTAGGAAGTGTTGTATATTGTTGATTTCTATCCTTTTCTTCTTTTAATGAAGTGCATTTTATTGTAAAACGGCGAAAAAGTGCAAACAGGATTAGCTGCAGGTTGAAACTGATTTTTTTCTATTTAGTGATACTATCTATTGACTGATTAACATGTAATATATGGTCGGCGAGTTTTTCGCATTGATTAAGTAATTCAGTAAAAAATTCAGCTTGCTTGTAAGTGTGTTGCCCTGCATGGATTCGTATTTCATTCAGTTGTATGAGTTTATTTCTCAATTCATTGATTTTGATCTCGCTTTCTGATGCTTTTGCTAAAATTCCTGAACGGTAATCTTGTGCAAGATTCTCATTCATAGTTTGCAGTGCTTCATTCACCAGGCTAAAAAGAGAGAAAAAATCATCCCTCATTTCCTGTGAGAACCACGCCTTTGCTATATTTTTTTTCCAAATAGTTTGCTCCATCTCTAAACATAAATCAGCAATGCTCTCGATATCATCAGTTATTTTAAACATGGCTGTTAAGCGTCGTGAGTCGGCCTCTACCAGGTCATGCTCCGAAATGCGGGTCAGAAATAGCGTAATTTCTCTATCGAGTGCGTCAGATTCTTCTTCATATTTATAAATTTCTTCTTTTAAATTTTCATATTTATCATCCCTTTTTTCCATTAAATATTGAGGAATTAGGTTAAACATAATAGCTACATGTTTTCCGAAATTATAAATCTGTTCATGTGCCTGAAGAAAATCAACTTCATTGATTGTCATAAATCGGGATTGGAAATAGCGCAGCTTGTAGTTGTTTTTCTCATGTGATTTCAAAGGAATGATTTGCTCAAGTAATTTCCTGAAAGCAGGTATAAACCAGGCAAGTATCAGAGTGTTGATGAGGTTAAAAGAGGTATGCAGAATTGAAAGCCCTAGCGGATAAAGTGTGTTTCCTGGCATATTTGAGTTTCCGGAAATATAGAGTGCAGCTCCTGACGAAAAATTTACGAGCGAAGTAAAAAAAGTAAATGCCCAGAGCAAACCGAAAAAGTTGAATAAAGCATGCCCCAAAGCTAGTCGTTTTGCACCCCGATTTGCGACGATAGCTGCCAGATTTGCTGTTATGGTGGTTCCAAGGTTTTCTCCCAGCACCATTGCAGCGGCAGCATCGTAAGTTATATAACCTTTACTGCACATTACGATGGTTAGTGCTATGGTAGCGCTTGATGATTGAATTATCATTGTAACTATAACGCCTGCACCTGCAAAGATTAAATATTTAAAAGTAACCTGGTTGGAAATGGAACTAAAGAAAGCCAGAATCGGCGAATTTTCATTGATATCCGGAAGTGAATTCTTTAAAAACTGTATACCGAGAAATAATATAGCAAATCCGAGCATAAACTCGCCAATTGATCTGTTTCGAACGCCCGGCAGAAATAGAAATGGCAAACTTAGTCCGAGTACAGGTAAGAGAATACTGGAAAATTCAAACTTAAATCCAAACAGAGTAATAAGCCACGCTGTAACAGTGGTCCCAATATTAGCACCCATCATTATGCCAAGAGCCTGGCTGAGAGAGAATAATCCTGCATTTACAAAACTTACCAGCATTACCGTAACTGCTGATGAGGATTGGATAACTCCTGTTACAATAAATCCGGCTGTTATTGCTTTTAATTTGTTTGAAGCTATCTTTGATAAAATTGCTTTAAGCCTGTTACCCGAGAACCGCTGCAGGCTTTCACTCATCAGCTTCATGCCGAAAAGAAAAAGCGTGAGAGAACCAAGTATGGTGAGGATTATAATCATTGTATCAAGGTTTCTCATAATATAGTACTCTGTGAAATTTATGCCAAGCTGTTAGTTAACGCAAAAATACAAGGATATTCCACGGCTGATTTTTTTAAAAGTCAACAAAGATTTCTGCTTTCAATATCTGTAGTACTAACTTGAGCAAAGTATAAAAGTATGTTGCTTATTTTTAGTTAATCCAGATGGTATTATTATATGTATTTTACTCGAATATTAGCACAAAGTTATACAGTTTGATGTTTGGTTTGTAAATTGAATTAAAATTCTTAGCAGCCTGGTTGCAAAATTTCGGCATCCTGTGTTAGAAATAGGAAACATCTTTGAAAAAAACATAAAAACCGATAGGATATCTATCGGTTTGATTAAATATTAAGTAAATCGCCACCTATACTGTCCATCCCATTAAAACAAAGAAGTAATAAACCAGTGCGGCTATGATCATTGATACAGGAATGGTTAGTATCCATGCATACAACAGGTTAATTGTAACACCCCAGCGGACTGCAGTTATGCGCTTTGTCAGCCCGGTTCCCATTATCGCGCCGGTAATGGTATGAGTTGTGCTAACCGGGATTCCGAAAGCTTCGGTTCCAAATAACATTATTGCTCCTGCCCCTTCAGCCGCAACTCCTTCGAATGGTGTGAGTTTAGTTATTTTCCCCCCCATAGTTTTAATAATCCGCCAGCCACCCATCAGTGTTCCGGCTGCAATTGCTGAATGGCACCCAATTACTATCCAAAAGGGAATGGTATGTATTTTCCCTGCCGAAGTAAACGTGATATTGGCCCAATGAGGTATCTGAGCCGGATCAACACCGTTAAAATATACCAAAAGTGCGGCAGAAATAATCCCCATTACTTTTTGAGCATCATTGCCTCCATGTCCCAGGCTGAACAACGCCGAAGATGCTAACTGTCCGACTTTGAAAAATTTAGTAAGTTTTAATGGACTAAAGAACCGGAAAATCCATAAAAGACTAACCGACAGCAGGTACGACATAATCATCCCTAATAAAGGCGCCAGGAATATAAAAGCTGCAATTTTAAGTATTTTTCCGGTATGAACTACTTCCCAGCCGGCAAAAGCTATGGCTGCACCGGCAAAACCTCCAACTAATGTATGCGACGAACTTGAGGGTATGCCCAAATACCATGTAAACAGGTTCCAAATAATAGCAGCAATAAGGCCCGCAAGTATTACATGTAAATTAATCGCACTGGTATCAACCGTTTTGGCAATTGTATCTACAATATGAAGTTCGAAAACCAGGAAAGCAATCAGGTTAAAAAATGCGGCCCACACTACTGCCTGCAATGGTGTCAGTACTTTTGTAGATACGACCGTTGCAATTGAATTGGCAGCATCGTGAAATCCATTGATGAAATCGAAAATGAGGGCAAGAGCGATAATAACGATCAGCAGTGTGAAACTCATCCTTAGTAAATTAATTGTGGTTGGCTGGATAACAGTTTTATGTATCTATTAATTAACCCATTTTAACAATGAGTGTTGAGAAAATATTCGCGACATCATCACATTTGTCAATAGCTTTTTCAAGAGCGGTAAGGATATCTCGTTTTTTAATCAGATCAATAGCATTCGATTCTTCTTCAAACAGATTGGTAAGGTATGATTGGTAAATGTCATCAACCTGTGTTTCGAGTTTACTTATTTTGCTGCAGGAGTCAGCATACAATTTAAAATCATTTACATTTTTAACATTCCTCAATACTTTTTGAATCTCTTTATTCGCTTCGAGTATTAAATCAGCAACTAAAACAAACTCCTGCGGAAAAACTGATAATTTGTAAAGTCCAATCCTTTTGGCAGCGGAGTTTATATAATCGACAACACTGTCCATGGAATTAACCAATCTATGAATATCTTCCCGATCGAAAGGTGTTATGAATGTACCGTTCAACTCTTGCATTAATATATGAGTCAGCCTGTCGCCGACCAGTTCAGAGTCTTTTATAGCTTTCACATAGTCGAGCCTTTTGTTTAAGTCATTTTCTCTGATAAGTTTAATCAGAAGTTCAGAGGAAATAACGAGGTTATCAGCAGCTTCGTTAAAGAGAGGAAAAAATTTACGATCCTTAGGGACCAGAAAGCTAAAAACAGTGTCGAGTTTCATTAAAAATGGAATTAATTTTTTAATGTTAATTTTAAGCGAAAGTAGGCTTTTAATATTAAGAATATGTTAAGCCTATGTTTAGTTGTCGTTAACACTCGGTTGACAGACAATAGCTATTCGTTTGTAAATGAATTTGTTATTTGTAGTTATTGGGTTTGTAAATACATCACTAATTTCGAAGTGTTTCCGGTTACATATAAACTGTTCTCTTAACCAGTTATCTGGTTGCGCCAAAAAATAATGCCGCCCCTGTAATAGAGGCGGCATTACTTATAAATGAATGATATTTAAATAATTATTTTACAATCATTTTGAGGGAAGTACTTTCTTTTCCATCAGTAATTTGGACAAAATACATTCCATTTGGTAATGAAGAAGCGTCATATTTTATTTCATTTTCGCCGGCTGTATACCTTGCTTTCTCAATTACAGCAATCTTGTGTCCGGTTAAATCATAAATATTAATAGAAAGGTCCTGTTGTTTGTCAAGCGTAAGGGCAATGGTTGCAGTACTTGAAACCGGGTTAGGATAAACCGATGCAGCAAATGCATTGTTGTTCCTTTCATTGATACCGGTTTGTGGCCATATGGAACCTGATTTAAGTTCCGATCCGCTTTGCAGCAGGAAGTTAGGCTGTCCGAGGTTGAAAGGGTCAACATACATCAGCAGATCATTGGTAGCCATGGTATCGTTACCAAAACTAGCAGTGGTAAAGAAACTGCGTTCGAAGGAACTTGCAAAAAATGTACCCATTCCTGAAAGAACCGTACGTTGCATTTTCATATCGCCTGCAGTTGCATTGCCCTGGGCAGCAGTACCATCAATAAATAATCCTGTTGGCCATCCGGCAAAAACTGAGTTGTAAATAGTCGTCCGTGTGTTACGGCGCAGGTGCATGGCACGTTTGAAATTTGAGTTTATTGACGTTCCGATAGTATATTTTGGTCCAAAGCTTGAAACATTGCTGAATATAGGCTGTGTTACCGGGGTATTGGTTGATCCTGCGCCATCATTATCCGATTCGAAACTGTTTGAGCCCGAACCTGGATCTGCAATGTCCTTATCACGGAGGGATACAGCGTATTGAATCATACCACGGTATCCGAAATCAGTATCAAAATCATCATCCCATCCGCGGAAAGCGATAAGGTGTTTTGCATTTACTTTGCCGCCAAACCACTCGAACGAATCGTCGCCACAATAGGAAATCTGAATGTAGTCAAGCGTTGTGCCGCTTCCAACACCTCCCATGGTAAGACCATTAATTTCTTTGTCCGGAACGAAAGGAATACCTGGAAATTCGATACGAACGAATTTCAGACTTCCGCTGTTGTCAGCATCATCAGGATTAGTACCACCTCCGTAAACTGAGGTTGGTCCACCTTCAATAATTGCTGTACCACCCGGAACATTAATAGCCGCTTTTCCACAGAGTACAACACCGCCCCAGTCGCCATAAGCTCGGCTTCCGGCAGCGATATTGGATGTAAATACGATAGGTTGAGTCTCTGATCCATTGGCAATTAGTTTAGCACCGCGCTCAATAAGTAAGGTGCCTTTGGTATTCTGATCGCCACGGATTACAGTACCAGGCTGAATGGTTAATGTTGCGCCATCGCGAACATAAAAGAAACCTTTAATAAGGTATACGTTATTCGAAGTCCAGGTTGTACTTGACGTTAATTCTCCTTCAACAGTTACTGTTGGCGCTCCGTAGTTGTTGTTTTGAGGATCCCAGTTAGCCCAGCCTTCTGTCCAGTCGATACTGCTGCCGAAAGCGCCACGAAATGGAACCTTATCGAAGAATGGATCATCGATTGTGTTCTGACTGATACCGGCAAATGCCAGACATATCAGCATAAAATTTACGAGTAATAATTTTTTCATCTTTTTCTAAAATTTGATTTG
>CAZOXJ010000199.1:0-7023 GCA_964583325.1 uncultured Lentimicrobiaceae bacterium | reverse complement strand
CAAATCCCGAAAAACTGATCCCGAATTTTGGTTCTTCTTTCTTTTCCTGTGCCTGAATGGTTAAAGCAGCAGCAATAAGCAATGCTATAGCTAAATATTTCATTTTACACATCTTAAATTATTTGCTAAAATCCTTGGTTGAATTATCTTTTTGTGTAAGCAATGATATGACTACCAATGTAATAACAGCTAATGGTATTGAAATAATACCCGGATTGTCCAATGGGATAGGGGCATCTTTGGGTATGAGGCCATATTTTTCGTACATCGTTGGCGAAAACAGTATTATGCCGATAGAAGAAACAATACCCACGAAAATAGACCAGGCGATGCCTTTGGCCGTAGTTTTTTTCCAGAACAAAAGAAACAAAATTGCTGGTAAGTTAGCCGACGCAGCCACTGCAAATGCCAGCCCTACGAGGAAGGACACGTTCATGCCTTTGAAAAGGACGCCTAAAATAATGGCAAAAATACCAACTCCTACTGCTGCCAGTTTCCCGGCCTTAACTTTTGCTTTATCGGTCATTTTTACCTGCAGGTATTTATCAATAAAGTCGTGTGCAATAGCACCTGAGGAAGCAACAATAAGCCCGCTAACAGTGCCAAGCACTGTAGCAAAAGCTATAGCCGAAATAATCGAAAATATTCCGACTCCAAAAGTTTTTGCCAGCAGCGGTGCCGACATATTGCTGCTTTCAACGTCCAATGCGCCGTTAATCATAGAGCCAAGTCCCATGTATAATGTTAACACATAGAAAAATCCGATGGCGGAAATAGCTACAATAGTGGATTTTCGGGCAGCACGCTGGCTTGGTACAGTATAATACCTGATTAAAATATGAGGCAATGCGGATGTGCCTAAAAACAGAGCCAACATGAGCGACAGAAAATTCATCCTGTCCCAAAAAGTTGCGCCTACGGCTTTGGTAAGTTTGTAAAGCAATCCGGGTTTCATTACATCAGAACCTTTGGTAACTTTTTGATACCAGACTGTAATTTTGTTTCCATCATCGGTAAATGCTTTCTTCGAAAACCGCACAACTTCACTATTTTCAATCGTTTTAATAAATTCAAAAGGGCCCAGGGGACCGGTTTTATCAACTTCTTTACCATCAACTATTATTTTGCTGAGATGCCCTACCTGATAGAATTTCTTTTCCGATTTTGGTGCCCCGTTATATAATTTCCCGCCATCGGCCGTAACAGTTATATCAAGCATCTCATCCAGTGTGGCTTTGTCGTCCTTTACATTTAGCTTATACCAGCAATCGCTGCCATTTTTTGCGAGTTTTACAAAAACTAATTTGTCAACAACCTTTGTATTTTTAATGCTATATGTTGAATCGGGAACGCTTACCACTGTGTCGTTAGTGACAATTGCTGCTGTTTGGGCAAATTTGTGATAGTTTTGGTTTGGGGTTAATGACAATCCGTTTTGTAAAATATAAAACGTTAAAATGGTGGAAAAAACAACCAATAATGCTCCTTTAATAAATTGAACATAGGTGGTGGATGTCATGCCGGCGGTTGCAACAATAAAAATTACAATGGAGCCAACAATCACAACACCCATCCAATGCGGAAGGCCAAGCAGCGGCACTACAAGGTCGCCAGCTCCCACCATTTGAGGGATAAGATAAAATATTGAAACAATCAGCGTGCTTATGGAAGCCGCCAATTTAATATATTTCGAGTTAAACCTCGAATCCAATGCATCGGTAAAAGTATATTTGCCAAGTTTTTTTAAAGGTTCGGCAACCAAAAACAAGGCCACAACCCAGCCGGCAAGGTATCCTATCGAGTACAGGAATCCATCGTAACCCGAGTAGGCAATCATACCACATATTCCTAAAAAGGATGCAGCCGACAAATAATCGCCGGCAAAGGCTATACCGTTAACTGCCCAGTGAATATTGCCACCCGCAGCATAATAGTTTGCCGCTGATTTGGTTTTTCGGGCAAAGTAAAATGATACCCCTAATACCAGGCCAACTATAAAAAGGAAAATTATTATTGCTATGTTCGAAACTTCGTAAATCATATCCTCGTCTTTTTAAGGTTAGTTTTTATTCATTTTGTCTTCCATTTTTGTGCAGAAATAATTATAGATAAACCCCATAATTATAGCAAGCACAATCAAACCAAAGCCATAGACAATGGCAATGTTTTGCCCGCCAATTAATTCTAACCCCATAAGTTCAGGTTTGGTTAAGCCAATAAGCACAAAACCGGCATAAACCAGGGTGTAAATAAAAAACATTTTTACCCCTAATTTGGCCTTCTTTTCGGCTGCTTTGTCAATTCCGGTTTTTACCGAAGGTTCGTGTAACATATATCCTCCTTTTTGTGAAAAATTAAAATTAATTTTCGTTAAAGGTATTAATTTAAGGAAACTGACGATTCCCTATTACATTGATTTTAAACATTGTTGTATAACAACTTATTTGTATATTTATCACAAAAATGAAATCATGCGGTTCACGAAAAAGGTTAATTGTGATACTTGTTTGCTCAAATGTGATATTTATTCAACATTGACTAAAAGCGGGAATAATTATCTACCAGTCAATCCGTTACATGCTCATTTTAAAAAGCATGATGTAATCAGCAAACAAGGAACTTCTGTAACGCATGCTTTATTTCTGGTTAAAGGTTCTGCAAAACTGTATATTGAAGGGATCACTAACCGAAATATTATTCTTTACATTTTAAAGCCGCCTGCATATATTGGGTTGCTTTCTTTTTTCGAAAATCCGGAGTATTCCTATTCTGTTTCTGCCCTTGAGGATTCAGAAGTTTGCTTTATAGAACTTGATTTGGTTAAAAAGCTTTATGTCGAAAACCATGATTTACTGCTGAGTTTGAATAAGGCTTTCGGGAAATCAGTTTCTGCCATTATGAAGAAAATAATTTCGCTGAATCAGAAACAAATCAGGGGGAGATTTGCCGAAAACCTGATATATTTGTCGGAGATGAATCAAAGCAGCAAATTTCATTTAGGGATGACACGAAAAGAAATAGGCGAAATGATAGCCATTTCGGAGGAAAATGCAGTCCGGCTTTTTACCGAGTTTTCGAAAGAGAATATAATCTGCTTAAAAGGCCGGGAAATTGAAATACTCGATATGGCTCTTCTGAAGAAAATCAGTGAGGTGGGATAAGGGGGAAATAGTGCTAAGTGCATATTGCATAGTGTTATTTTTGAATAATTCAGAGTACCAAGCCCAGAGCACCAAGCACTAAGCACTAATCACAAAGCCCAAAGCACAATGAGAATTCAATATTGTTCCGATCTGCACCTCGAATTAGAGCAAAACAGCAACTATTTCGAAAGTACTCCTTTAGAGGTATCAGGAGATATTTTAATTTTAGCCGGAGATATAGTCCCGTTGCATGATACATATTTGAACAACCCGTTTTTCCGCTTTATTTCCGAAAAGTATAGGCAGGTATTCTGGGTGCCGGGAAACCACGAGTTTTATCACTCCGACATTTGCAGGTATAGTACATCCTATAATATTCCAATAACAGGCAATACAAATATCGTTAATAATGTGGTGCTTCAATATGAGGGAATATGGTTTGTTTTCAGCACATTATGGTCAAAAATAAGTGCTGAAAACATGAAAAACATCGAAAAAAATGTACAGGATTTTGAACTTATAACGAATAATAATAATAGATTTAAAGCAACTGATTTTAACAAACTACATGACGATAGTCTCGGTTTTATCAAACAATCATTAGCCGGAATAAACGAAAAAGTAGTGGTTGTTACGCATCATTTGCCTTCACTATCTTGCAATTCGAAAGTTCATAACCAAAGCCTGATTAATGAGGCTTTTTGTGTGGATCTGACAGATTATATTAAGGACTGCAATGCAAATTTTTGGATACACGGGCACAGCCATTTTAATCATAACCCGGTAATTGTCGGGAATAGCATACTGCTCACAAACCAGCTTGGCTATATCCATTTGAACGAATCCGATAGCTTTAAGCGCAATGCATATTTTTCAGTATAGATTATTGGTACCCGGCTACAGATCAGGTTGTTATCCGAAAATCCATCTTGATTTTATTCTGGCAGTCAGGTATCGCCGATAACACTTTCTTTAACATATATAGCTCGATATCTATCAGCTTTTTTGTATTGAGTTTATTGGAAACGGGTGCATTGTTATCAATCAAATCAATTTGATTTCGCAGGCGGAGGTTCATAAGGAAGTTATACACAAAAACAATTTCGTCAATAGTAGTATCGCTGATAATGTGCTTTTCTTTCAGAGCAACAAGTCTTTCGATAGTATTGGAACACCATATATTGTTCTGAAGCGAGTAGGTACGTGCAAACATTATTATTGGTACCAAAGCACTTTTAAGGTCAATAGTATCGCCATGTTTATCCGAAAGGATGTTGCCAGCCGAAACATGTGGGCTTTTCGTGTTGAACGTATTAAAGGCAAGATGATACAGAAACAAAGGATTTAATTTAATGGCATCATCTATTCCGGTTTTTAATTTTTCGACAAGCATTTCATCTCCGTAAACACATCTGAAATCAAAGAAAATAGTAGCATCCAGGAGGTTTTGCGACTCGGGAGTTGCTATCCAGTTGCCAAAATAATTTTCCCATGTTTCCAATGGCTTGCACCATAGTGGATTTTTGGCCATAATATTGCCTAAACAAAACGAATAACCGACGTAGTTTAACGAATTACATACCCGTTCGCCAAGATTGTTGAAATATGCCTGAACAGCAAGTTCTTTTTCTTTTGAAACGTTTTCGTAAATAATGGCATTATCCTGATCGGTAAATAGTGTTTCTTCCTTCCGCCCTTCGCTTCCCAAACAAAGAAAAGAGAAATTTACGGGTGGTTGCCCTATTTCATCTATCGTTAGTTCGATTATCTTTCTTATGATGGCATCCGAAAATGCAGTGGTTATTTTTGTAACGTATTTAATTGAAACATCGCTTTTTATACGCGGTTTTAGCAGCAATTGAAGCGTGCCGTAACATTGTTTCAGGTCATGGTTGGTTTCGGCTTTTCGTATTTTGGCAATAAAAAACGAAAGTGAATTTAAAAGCATCTTATAAACATCATTAGTCCTCAACATCCCTTTAAGTTCGCCAGATCCGCTTTTAACAGCCAGATGGTTTATCTTTTTTTCCTCACAAAGAGTAATTGCATCAAGTACCGATGTGTTTTCGGAAATATATGTAATGGGCGAACTCATTATCAAATATGCAGGATTATCCAGATTGAGGTTGAGCGTCATGATCCTCTTCTGAATATCGGTGTTCGTAACAATACCGAGGTAATCCTTTCCGTTTTTTGTAAGCAACAGGCTTTCCGTTTTCTTTTGGGCTAAAATCCTGATGGCAACACTTAGCGTTGCGTCAGCGTCAAGTGTATAAATGGGCTTTAAATAGTCTTTAACCGATTGCTCAATCATGAAATCATTCGATTTTAACTCGGCGATCAGATTATTGGTTTGGGTTTTACCTTTTTCATGCAAGGTAATATCCTCAATAATGCCATCGCAAACCAAATCATCGGGATTTTCGCTGTTAAGGGCAACGATAGAAAGAGCCACAATAGAGAAATCGCCATTTGGCTTGTTTATTTTCAGCACTTTGCCTTTTACAAATCCATTTTCTGCAAGTGTTCCGATCAGGTCTTTCCTGTCGGCGATATCGGCAATTAAAGCTACAAAGTGTATGCCCGACAAATCTTTCAGGCTTTCGTATCCCAGTATTCTGATGGCTGTTTCGTTAGCAAAAAGGAATTTCCCTTTTGAATCGAGTCGGGCCTTAAAAAAACCAATATCAAGTGTATTGATCAGTTTTTGATAATCAAAACTGGTAACATTCAGGCTTTTGTCGATTGAGATGTCTTTAACAATCAGTATGTTGACCTCTTTGCCAGAAAACACAGTAGTTGAAGATGTGATCAGGGATTCAACTACTCCACCGTTTTTCCTGTTCAGATTTAATTCAAATTGACCCTCTTTTACCTTATTTTTCGAAAAAGCCTCTATAATATCCTCGTTATTGCTTTTGCTGACTATTTCGTTTAACGAAAGGTTGAGAAGTTCCGTGGTTTGATATCCGGTCATTTTGCTTATCAAGCTGTTCGAGAAACTGATTTTGCCATCAATTACCATTATCAATCCTTCAGTGGCAGCTTCAACAAGCGTCCTGAATTTTTCTTTGGCTTCGTGTAAATCATTTTCAGCCCCAAGCCTTTTCCGTTCAATTTTGAGGCTTTGCCTGAAAATATATAAAAGCAGAAACGCAATTATAATCGAAATTCCAATCGAAATCCATAACATCCGGTTAGTGAGCGCCGAAATCTCTTTTTTAACATCTTCAACATAAATACCCGTGCCAATAACCCAGCCCCATGGTTTAAAGAGTTTAACATACGATAGTTTGGGGACAATATGTAACGAGTCATCCTTCCACTGCCACATATAATCAACATACCCGTTTTCCGATTTTTTTACTGTTTCTACAAATTCAACAAATAGCCTTTTCCCATGTGGGTCAGTGAAATCTCTTAAGTCTTTACCGTTCAAATCAGTACGGAAAGGGTGCATTACCATGCTTGGTTTCATGTCTGTTATCCAGAAATAATCTTTGTCGTCCAAGCCATACCTCATATATTCTATCCGCGAAATGGAGATTTTCTGAGCCTCTTCCTTTGTAATTATCCCTGCTTGTGCATCCTGTTCATATTTTGATAAAATACTCCATGCCGAGTTAGTCAACTCTTTTATCATCTCGCGTTTGCCATTCATTATATTTTGCTGATAGCGGGGAATTAGTATAAAAAAAATAGTAAGGATGAACAGCAATATCGCCATGATGGCTGGCAGGATTATTCGCAAATAAAACTTTTTCATATTGAAATTGATCTGATTTGTTTTATGGTTTTACAAAGATAGCTTAAAGATATTTGTTTTTGTAGACCCTGCCCAAATGATCTCCGGTTTCCGGGAACAGAAAATGGGGAATAA
>CAZOXJ010000198.1:4967-7056 GCA_964583325.1 uncultured Lentimicrobiaceae bacterium | reverse complement strand
TTTAAAAACAGTTCGGTGCACAAATCAATTTCTAATTGAAAAAGCTAGATTCAGGCATCAAACATAATTCCACAATTACCTAAATCTGATTCCTCAACCACTTCCTTTTTTTTCGTTATTTTGCATATCCTAAACCATTCCCCAAAACCTTGATCCCTCACGATACCATATCGCAGATATTTGATGCCGCCCGCGTGGAGGAGGTTGTTGGTGATTTTGTGGCTTTGAAACGCCGCGGCACCAATTTTACAGGCTTGTGCCCTTTTCATAACGAGCGTACACCATCGTTCCATGTATCGCCTACAAAGGGGATTTATAAGTGTTTTGGCTGCGGAAAAGCAGGAAACTCGGTAAATTTTGTGATGGAACACGAAAAATTCACGTATCCCGAAGCGCTCCGCTACCTGGCAAAAAAATACCATATCGATATTCAGGAAGAGGCTGAAACGGCTGAACAAATGGCCGATAAAAGTGCCCGCGAAGGACTGATGGCTGTTACTGAATTCGCAGCTAAATTCTTCGCCGACCAGCTTTTTAATACGGATGAGGGCCTTTCTGTAGGTTTATCCTATTTCCATGGACGCAGTTTCAGCGACGATACAATTCGTGAATTCCAGTTGGGCTATAGCCCCGAAGCCTGGGACTCTTTAAGCAAAGAAGCACTCAAAAACGGGTACAGCACCGAAATGCTGGAAAAATCAGGCCTGAGCATCAAGAAAGACGAGAGGCTCTACGACCGCTTCCGCGGAAGGGTGATGTTCCCCATACACAGCCAGGCCGGAAAAGTTATTGGCTTTGGCGGACGCATCATGACTTCGGACAAAACAAGGCCGAAATATGTGAATTCGCCCGAAAGCGAAATTTACAACAAGAGCAAAGTCCTGTATGGAATTTCATTTGCCAAACACGCCATCGCCGCCAATGATATGTGTTTCCTGGTCGAAGGGTATACCGATGTAATTTCGATGTACCGCGCCGGGGTTCAGAATGTGGTTTCTTCGTCAGGCACTTCGCTAACTGTTGATCAGATCAGGCTAATAAAACGCTACACCCCCAATATCACTATTCTTTACGATGGCGATCCTGCCGGAATAAAAGCTTCGTTTCGCGGAATTGATATGATACTGGAGCAGGGAATGAACGTAAAAGTTGTGCTGTTTCCTGATGGCGAAGACCCTGATTCATACGCCCGCACTCGCCGTGGTGCCGAAGTTCAGGAGTTTATACAGCAGAATGCCAAGGATTTTATTCATTTCAAAATTGATCTTTTACTCAGCGAAACAGGCCGCGATCCCTTGAAACGCGTTGCTGTGCTGAAAGATTTTATCGAAAGCATTTCGCTGATTCCCGATCAGCTGACCCGCCTGGCATACGTAAAAGAAAGTGCCGACCGCATGCAGATGGACGAAAAAGCCATTCTGAATGAACTCAACAAACTGCTGCGAAAGAAATTTACCCAAAAATCGGGCTCCACTCCTACCGAGGCTGAAGAACTCGATAACCTTTTTGCTCCTGAGCCGGCCGAACAACAGCAGGAAGCTTTTGACGCCCTGAGTACGGATGATATCGAACGTGAGATTATCAGGCAGTTGTTGCTTTTTGGTGATGTGGAAATTGAAACAACTTACAAGGATCCTGAAAGTGGCGAGGATATTAAAAACAAGGTGAAAGCAGCCAGTTTTATTATTAATGATATTTCGGCCGACGAACTTGATTTCAGCAACAAACAGTATCAGCAGATTTTCGATACCTGTGTGAATGAACTTAAAAACAATCCTGAAATTGATTACCGCAAGCTTACCAATCATCCTGACAATGCAGTTTCAGGACCTGTAATTGATTTAATAGCTACAAAATATACGTTTAGCCCCAACTGGGAGAAGCGCAAAATCCGTTTGCTGCAGGAACATGAAGTGCTCGATTTTCTTATTCCTAATTCTATATTGTCATTTAAATCGAAACGGGTGCGCCAGATTTTGAAAGAACTTGGTGAACAGATCAAAAAATCGGAAACTGATGCTGAAATCGATCTTTTGCTGAAACAATTTATCAATGCCAAACGCATCGCCAACCTGATTGATGGCGGGCA
>CAZOXJ010000198.1:0-4867 GCA_964583325.1 uncultured Lentimicrobiaceae bacterium | reverse complement strand
TGAATCGTTTGAAAAAGCTCCATATTTCCTCATAAGCATTGATATCCATATTGGCGCCTGCTTCAATTCCAGGTATTGAATGTCCTCCACCATTCACCCTGTAAAACCGGATTTCCGACCGCTTATCTGTACCATTATACCGGAAAAGAGTAACTGTCGAATTATCACTCTTATTGATGTCGGCTAGTTCTTCCTGCATGGCTGCAGGGTTGCAACCGTTAAATCCAATCCATAACGACAGGATCTCATTCAGTGAGGGATTTCCATCCATGCGGACAATGTTGTCGGCTGTACCGTGCATATAACAAAGAGGCATGGGTTTGCTGAGGCTGTAGTTGTAAAAAACATTGGATGTTATTAATCCCGCAATGGGAGCTATTGCGGCCAGCTTTTCCTGCATTGGCTGGGCTGCAAAAAAGGTCATAAAACCACCGTTCGACATGCCTGAGAGATAAATACGGCTTCGCTCAATACCATAGTGATCATCCAGATAATCAATCAGATAACTGATAAAGGCAACATCGTCCCAGGGAAAAAGATAATGGGCATTCCACTGAAAAAGGGTTTCGTTGTTATACGTACCGGATAAGGCCTGCGGTATCAGGACAATGAAATCTTCGCGGTCGGCTAATGTACGCCAATAGGATGATTGCATATTTATCCAGGCATTGCCATTAGCCCCGTGCAGGTATATCAGCAATGGCCGTTTCCTGGCAACAGGAATGGATTCAGGCAGGTAAAAGGCATAGTCGCGGTTGTGAAATCCGAAAGTGAGGTAATTGTGAACCTCACGGCTGTTATCAGGTTCAATTGTGCGGAAGGTAACCGGTAGTTCATTGGTATTTCCTTTATTGTCTTTTGCGATAATCCGGCAGTTATAGGTAGTAAGGGGCATGAGGCCGCTTAACACACATTCGTTTGCGACAAGGTTTTCGAACTTCAGTGTATTTCCTAGGTATACATCATACACAACAGTATCCTGTTCAGGATCAGTGGCGTTATTCCAATTCAGTAAGGCGCTTTTGTTCTGGATCGTAATTCCTGAAAGGCTGAAATCAGCAGGAGGCAAGTTCGCTAAGGTTGTGAACACGAACAGCCCTTCGCCAATTTTTTCATTTTCGAGGTATGCCACAATACTACCGGTGTACTCAGTTGATTCCTGCAGTCCGGTTAGTGTGTATGAGCAGGATTCAATACCTTCGGCAACCAGGCTGTCACCCATATAAACTGAATAATGCAATAGTGAATCGGTATAACTGCCTGCAGGTTCCCATCGGAGCATGGTGGCATCAACAAATGTTAAAGCTGTAACTTTAAGTGAAACTGCCAGGTTTTTAGGGTCGTCCTTACCACAGGAACAGAAAAAGAGCAATGCTGCCGTTAAAAATATGAGATAACGCATAGTAACTTGTAAAACAACAGTAAAGGTATAATAAAACATCCAGCTTGTTGAGGCTGGTGAAACGAAACGATTTTTCTCTGTTCTTATGGTTATTGGAATCCGGGAGAGAGATCATATTATCAAAATGCTTCCCGCTATAATTGAAGCATAATTGGCAAAAGCACTAATAGTATTTATATCGCCGCTTGTTCGTAAAACTTTGATAGTTGGTACCTCTTTTTTCGCTTGTAAATGAACTGGGTTTGTGTTTTGTATATTCTTCAAATAAATTGAATTAGTTATTAATCAACGATACAATCAGCTGTTTATAAACGTTTTCCCTTCGTTAGTATTTATAAATCATTACTTATTTTCTGAGGTATTAATGCTTGCTACGCAGGTATTTCTTTTGGTCGCATGGATTTACTCATTCCTTGTTTATTTTCAATGGTATTCCTGAGCTGAAGATTCACCAGATTGATCACAATATCATCTTCGCATCCTGCTGCAGGCTTGGGTTGGGGTTTTGTCCAATCATGGCTGCTTCATCTATTTAGGGAAAAAACGCAATCCCTGTTCCTGAAGAAAAGCAGTTTCTGCTTTTTTACAATAAAAAAAACGCCCCGTTCTGCCTTTCAGCAGCAACGGGACGTAACTTCAATTAAACACTAATTTTCAGGTAAGTAAATCTTAGTTTTTTACAACTTTGGTTTGCGAAACTACCTTGCCATCCGTAATATAAAGTAATGTGTAAAAACCACTTTTCAGGTTACTGATATCAATTCCTTCCACTATACTTGTGCCGTTATTTAAAACAAAACCGGCTACCTGGCGGCCTGTGGCGTCAATAATCCTTAGCTGGCTGTTGTTACCTGCCTTTTCGTTCAGTTTCACTGTAACAATACTTTGTGCAGGGTTTGGATAAACAACCAGAGTTTCATTCGGTGCGAGTTCATCAAGACCAACACATGCATCAACTGCTACATTGAAAACTGCCGAAGTTCCGATACAATTAGAAGCTGTTGTTTCAGCTACTTTTAATGTGCCCGTGCCTGTTGTGTTCCAGTTTACTTTTACTGAATGGGTTCCTGCTCCCGATACGATGGTTCCTCCGGTAACAGTCCAAACATAGGAACTACCTGTGACAGCAATGGTTTCATAATCTGCATCCCAGTTCAGGCAAACGGTTGCAAGGCCACTTACTGAAGGTACAGGTGTGTTATTTACCGTTATTGATAATGGCAACGACGATGGGCTGGTGCCACAATCGTTGGTAGCGGTAACTGATAAACTTGCTGTTCCTGTAAAAGCCGGTGACCATACAATGCTTACCTGAACTCCGTTTGGAGTCATAGTACCTGCACCTGCCGGAGCTAATACCCAAGTATACGAATTTGCCAAAGGAACGTTAAAAATGCTGTACGTTGTTGCTGATGAGTTACATACATTGGTATTACCAGCCGGGATTTCAGGCTGAACAGGAGCTGTTATCATGGAAACATAAATTTGCCCGGCCATCTGCTGGGAACAACTGAGCGTACTTGCTGTAACGGTGTAAAATCCTGCCGTCGTCAGATTATTCCACACTATAGCTGAACCGGTTCCCGGCACAACAGAGCCTACAGACTGATTATCAAGAAATAACTGATAATCAACTCCGGTTTCGGATCCGGCAAGTGTAATTGCAGCACCATTGGTTCCTTCGCAGTAATTACCATCACCTTCAATCATAAAAATGACTGGCATATGATTGAGTGTGCAACTCAGTTCTCCTGACCAGGCGCTGCTTCCGCATTGACCCGTAGCATTCACTTTTATCGTATATGGGCCCGAATAGCTGAGTGATGCCGAAAACGACGCGGTGGTTCCGCTTCCCGAAATTAAACCGGCTGTTGAAGGCGTAACTGTCCAGGTATAGCTGTTGGCATATAATACAGCCGAAGTAGTATATTGGTATGTTTGTCCTCCGCAGGCCGAAATGGCACCTGCAGGTGTGGCGGGTGCTGCAGGAGTTGAAATAACTTCAATAAAATTATTTTTTGTAATGGAATCGGAAACTGTGCCGTTGGTAGCTACAAGTTTCACATCAAAGAAACCTGTGCTGTTGTATATAACAACCGGGTTCGCAAGTGTTGAAGTTGCAGGTGTGCCACCTTCGAAAGTCCATAGGTACGTAAGGTTATTACCCAATGAATTATTGGTAAACTGCACCTGCTGACCAGTGCATACCAATGATGCTGACGCGTTAAAGCCAGCTGTTACTTCTTTTGCTTTAATACGTACAACTGAATATTTCTGGTTTCCGAATTCGGAAATCTGTGTGTTTCCCGAAAGAAGAATTCTACCATCCGGTTGCAAAGCAAGTCCGTAACCAAAGTCTTCCTTAGCCTGCCCCGAAACATCTATAGTAAAAATTCCGGTTACGTTAAACGATTGATCCAGTGTACCGTCAGGATTTACCATCAGAACCGCATAATCATCGTTTCCACTCATTTTTGCGCTGCCGCTTACCAGGTATTTGCCATCGGGTTGTACAATAACATTTCGCATTATTGTTGATTCGGTAGAAACAGGAAAAGTAGCAATACCATCGCTACTGAATGTGATATCAGGAGCGCCGTCGGCTGTTAAACGCACTATCGCAGCATCAAATGCACTTGTAGACTGATTAAAAGCATCTCCAACTATCACAATTTTCCCATCGGGTGATAAAGTCATCCCCCAGCAATCGTCGGCAGAGTTAGTACCCATAATATCAACAGTGGTTTTTCCGGCAGTACCAAAAGCAGGGTCGTAACTTCCATCAGGCAACAACCTTACAGCAAAAAAATTAGCCGGCAATCCGCTGTATCCGGTTACAATAATTTTTCCATCAGTCCTTACGGCAATACCATAACCGAAATCCCATGATCCGCTTAAATCAAGTAACAGTTTACCGTCGCCCGAAAAGGCAGGATCGAAAGCACCTGAAGGAGTTAGTTTTATTATGGCCACATCATTGGTAAAGGGAGTACCACCAACACGTGTTGAACCACAGGCATAAATATTTCCCGCAGCGTCGGTTGTAAGAGCGTAAGCAGCATCCGGCTGACCAACAGCAGACAGGTTGGCATACACTATTCCTCCTGTTCCGAAAGCAGGATCAAGGCTTCCTCCAGGTAATAGCCGGCAAACAAACATATCGTCATCGGATGCATTCCATCCATATCCGCAAATAAGGATTTTACCATCGGGCTGAATCACTATTTCAGGTTCAAATCCACCCTGTGATGGCATTCCACCCATACCAACAAGCGAAACACCAGCAGTCCCGAAGGTATTGTCGAAACTTCCATCCGCATTTAAACGGGCCACTCCAAGGCTAACGGTACCGCCAAGGTTCATACTGGCACCTGTCATTATTATTTTGCCATCAGGCTGAAGGGCGATGTTGTCGCCAAAATCAAGCGTTCCGCCTACTGAAAAAATGTTGCGGCCTGTACCGTT
>CAZOXJ010000197.1:3327-7193 GCA_964583325.1 uncultured Lentimicrobiaceae bacterium | reverse complement strand
GCCCGAAAAATGGGCATCCGAACCGTTGCCATTTATTCCGAAATTGACAAAAGCAGCCTGCACCATAGTTTTGCTGACGAAGCCTATTGCATTGGCAAATCCGAGTTGTCCGAAACCTATCTCAATATTCCGGCAATTATTCATATTGCCAAAAGCAGTCATTGCGATGCCCTGCATCCGGGTTACGGTTTCCTTTCGGAGAATCCTGCATTGGTAAAAGCCTGTAACGAAGCGGGGATTATTTTTGTTGGCCCCGAAGCCAAAGTAATGGAAGTAATGGGGAACAAGGTGGAAGCACGGAATTTTGTTACTTCAATTAACGTTCCGGTTACCAAGGGTTTATCGGGTGATGCTGCCACAATTCTCGGTAAGGTGGATGAAATCGGGTTTCCTGTTCTGGTAAAAGCTGCCGGTGGAGGCGGAGGTAAGGGAATGCGTATTGTTAACGATAAGGAAAGCCTGGCCGGTGCGCTCGAAGCTGCTTCGCGCGAAGCAAAAAACTATTTTGCCGATGGAACTGTTTACATAGAGAAATACCTGGCCGAACCCCGGCATATCGAATTTCAGATACTTGGCGATAATTTTGGAAATGTGGTTCACCTTTTCGAACGCGAATGTACCATACAGCGGCGCTATCAGAAAATTGTTGAAGAAGCGCCTTCGCCCACACTCACACCTCAATTACGCGCAGAAATGGGTGAGGCTGCCGTGGCTATCGGCAAGGCAATTAAATACTCAGGTGCCGGAACCATCGAGTTCCTGGTTGATAAAGATATGAGTTTTTATTTCCTCGAAATGAATACCCGTATTCAGGTCGAACATCCTGTTACTGAACTTACTACCGGAATTGATATTGTTGAGGAACAATTGTTTGTTGCATCCGGCGAAAAGCTGAGGTTGAACCAAAACGACCTTCATCAAACAGGTCATGCCATCGAATGCCGCATTTATGCCGAAGATCCTGCAAATAACTTTTTGCCTTCCCCAGGAAACCTTTCACTATACCAGAAACCTGCCGGTGATTTCATCCGTGTGGATGATGCCATGAATAAACCTTACCAGGTAAGCAGTTTTTTCGATCCTATGATTGCCAAACTTATCACCCATGGAAAAACACGCGAGGAAGCCAGGTTTCATATGATTGATGCTCTGCAGAATTACGGAATTCATGGGATAAAAAACAACATCAGTTACCTGTATGCAATTTTGCAAAACACTGATTTTGTCAATAATACAATTTCAACACGTTTCTGCGATGAGCATACCGCTTTTCTGCTTTCAGGAATTGTAAGCGACCGGATTTCGGTGCCTGAAACTTTGCCGTTGGCTATTGCAGTAGCATCAAAACCGGAGATTCCACAATTAAAAGCTGCCGCGAAAACCATATGGAATGGAATTGGTTACTGGCGCATCTTAATGCAGCCGGAACTGGAAATGGAAGGTAAAAAATTCCGTTCCCATATCGTTGACCTTACCGGGAATGACCTTATCCTGAATGTAAACGGACAAAATTTGAAAATCCGTTTTGACGAAACTCCCTTGCGTCAACAAATTGAAATTCAGATTAATGGTGAGCCATACACCGTATTTGTCTCGCATCCTGAACCCGGGAAAGTCCTGATCAGTTATAACACACATTTGTTTGAGGTTATCCGCAAGGACATTCTTCCGGCTTCGGCTGAGTTTAATTTGGAAATATCGGCTGTTGGCGAAGGTGGCAGCAACATCACTTCGCCCATGCCAGGAAAAGTAATAAAAGTGAATGTAAAAGAAGGTGATGTAGTTTCGAAAGGCGATATTCTGCTTGTGGTTGAAGCCATGAAGATGGAGAATAACATTTTGAGCCCGGCTGATGCCCTTGTTGACCGTATAAATGTAGTTGCCGGCGATTTGGTCGACAGCAATATAACGTTGGTTCATCTGTCGGCCGCGACAAAAAAAACAGATTGATGTTTAAATTGTTGACTGTTAAGAGCCGACTTATTTAAATCAAAGGAAGGTAACAATAGTTTTTTTCAAAATAATCTCCAGGTCTGTTCACGGAAGTCAAACGAAAATTGAATACTATGAAAGAAAACGCCAGGATAGAAGCATTCAGCGATGGAGTTTTTGCTATCGCCATAACGCTTCTCATACTTGAAATAAAGGTACCAGCACATGAGTCAATTCACTCAGTGAATGATTTATGGAAGGGCCTTTTCCACCTTTGGCCGTCCTATTTTGCTTTTATACTTAGTTTTGGCATCATCCTGGTTTCCTGGGTGAACCATCATTACCTGTTCAATATTCTGTCAGGAACATCACGCAGTTTTCTGTATGCTAATGGATTTCTGCTGCTTACTATTACGTTTATGCCTTTCCCAACAGCCCTGCTGGCTGAGTATATCGGAACTGAGTATGCAAAACCTGCAATCGCGTTCTATTGTTTTGGAGGAGTTGTAAACAGCATCGGTTGGATACTGCTTCTAAACACTGTTCTAAAACCCCGTCTGCTTTTACACAATAAAGTTGATGTAGAATTGATTTATAAAATACGACGAACAACACTACTTGGACTGCTGGTTTATTCCTTATCAACCGGGCTGGCATTCTGGTTCCCGGTTGCTGCACTCATACTTAATCTGCTGCTTTGGATCGTCTGGATCACTTTGTCCATTAATACAAAGACCAACTGAATTTAACAAATAATAGCTTTTGCATCCCCAAACCCACTAACTACTTCAACATATGGATTTTCACCTTACCGAAGAACAACAAAGCATCCGCAAAGCAGTCCGCGATTTTGCCGAACGCGAGATTAAACCCTTAGCCCGCGAACTGGATGATGAAGGCCGTTTCTCGCCTGAACTTACGCTTAGCATGGGTCAGCTTGGATTGTTTGGTATCAGCACACCCGAAGAATATGGCGGGCATGGCATGGATACATTGTCCTATATCATTGCAGTTGAAGAGCTTGCCCGGGTGGATGGTTCGCAGGCAGCTACTATTGCGGCACATAACTCGTTGGGTATTGGTCCGTTGTACTATTATGGTACCGAAAAACAGAAACAAAAATATTTGCCTCCATTATGCACGGGTGAGTCAATGTGGGCTTTTGGCCTTACCGAACCCGATGCCGGCAGCGACTCACGTGGTACACGTACCCGCGCTTATGTCGAAAACGGAGAATGGGTGATAACCGGTTCAAAAATTTTTATTACCAACGGGGCTTCAGATATTTCTGCCGGTGTCACCGTTCAGGCTGTAACAGGCGAAACTGCCGGGAAGAAAGAATTTACCACCATTATTGTCGAGAAAGATACGCCCGGATTTACACGCCGCGCCATGCATGGAAAAATGATGTGGCGCGCCAGCGATACAGCAGAACTTTTTTTTGATGAATGCCGTGTACCATACGAAAATGTGCTGGGAAAAGTCGGAGACGGCTCCCGCATTATGCTCAGCACGCTCGATAACGGACGTTTATCCATTGCCGCAATGGGTTTGGGTTGTGCACAAGGCGCATTCGAGATGGCACTCAGCTATGCGCAGGAACGTAAGCAATTCGGGCAACCGATAGCAAAATTTCAGGCCATTGGATTTAAACTGGCTGATATGGCCACCAAAATTGAATTGGCTCGTACGCTGTTATATAAAGCCTGCTGGCTCAAGGACAATCACTTACCTTTTGCCAAAGAAGCAGCCATGTCGAAACTTTACTGCTCCGAAATAGCAAAGGAAGTGACTGACGAAGCTGTACAGATTCATGGCGGTTATGGACTGATGAAAGATTACCCTATCGAACGCTTTTATCGTGACCAACGCTTGCTTCAGATAGGTGAGGGAACTTCGGAAATACAGAGGATGGTGATTTCGAGGTATATTGG
>CAZOXJ010000197.1:1575-3227 GCA_964583325.1 uncultured Lentimicrobiaceae bacterium | reverse complement strand
AATCACAGAGACTCCCCGCGATGCCATGCAGGGCTTAACGAAAGTTATTGCAACAAAAGATAAAGTGCAATATATCAATCTTCTGCTCAAATGTGGCTTCGAAATGGTGGATACCGGAAGTTTTGTTTCACCTAAAGCAGTTCCGCAAATGGCAGATACTGCCGAAGTCCTTTCGTTGCTTGATACAGAGCATACGAAATCAAAACTTATGGTTATTGTCGGAAATTCCAGGGGTGGAATACAGGCAGCCGCTGAAAATAAAATTCATGCCATTAGTTTCCCGTATTCTGTTTCCAAAACTTTCCTGAAACGTAACCTCAACACCACACCTGAAGCTGCGTGGCAGACGGTTCTTGATTTAAAAACTTTGTGTGACCAATCACAGAAAGAATTGAGGATTTATATTACTATGGCATTTGGGAATCCCTATGGCGACGACTGGAATGATGAAATTGTCAACCGTGAGGTTGAAAGGCTTTACGCCGAAGGTATCCGCGACCTGGTGTTTTCGGATGTCACAGGCGAGGGAACTCCCGGCAATATTGAAAGGATTTGTTCCGAAATTATCAATTCGTTTCCCGGAGCAAAACCCGGAATTCACCTGCATACCAAACCTGACGACTGGCAGGAAAAAGTGGAAGCAGCCTGGCGGGGAGGAATGCGCAATTTTGAAGGAGCCCTCGGTGGTTTTGGAGGCTGCCCGATGACCGGGTATGAGTTACTTGGGAATCTGGACACATACAATTTAATTGATTGGTGCAAAACGCAGGGAATTTCAACCGGGATTGACGAAAACAAACTTCTTGAAGCCAGAAGTTTTGCACAGAAAATTCTGCAATGAAATTAAAATTAAAGTAGTGAGTTAAATTTTTATACTTTCAGGCACAAATTGTGAACTATGAACAAAGTTGTTAAAGATGCTTCAGAAGCAATTCAAGGTGTTACAGATGGAATGACCTTGATGGTCGGAGGTTTCGGCCTTTGCGGGATTCCCGAAAATGCAATAAGCGCGCTTTTTAAAAGTGGTGTTAAAGACTTGACCTGCATCTCGAACAATGCCGGCGTTGATGATTTCGGACTTGGTATTCTGTTAAAAAACAAGCAGATACACAAAATGATTTCGTCCTATGTTGGCGAAAATTCAGAGTTTGAACGCCAGTTGCTTGCCGGGGAACTCGAAGTGGAGTTGATTCCCCAAGGAACACTTGCTGAACGTTGCCGCGCCGGTGGTGCCGGAATTCCTGCCTTTTTTGTCCCCGCAGGTGCCGGAACCGAAGTAGCCGAAGGCAAAGAAATTCGCATTTTCGATGGCAAGCCTCATTTGCTCGAAACTGCGCTTGAAGCTGATTTTGCTTTCGTGAAAGCATGGAAAGGCGATACAATGGGAAATCTTATTTACAAGCAGACAGCAAACAATTTTAACCAGTCTATGGCTATGGCCGGCAAAATTACAGTTGCCGAAGTGGAAGAACTTGTTCCTGCCGGTACGCTCGAGCCCAATTATATTCACACACCGGGTATTTTTGTGCAGCGTATTTTTCAGGGTACTGATTATGAGAAAAGGATTGAGAGGATCACAGTCAGGGAGTAATTTTTGATGCATTCTCTCAATCTTCAAAACATTCCACATCCCACATTCCACATTCCACATC
>CAZOXJ010000197.1:0-1475 GCA_964583325.1 uncultured Lentimicrobiaceae bacterium | reverse complement strand
AAAATGGCTCTTACTAAAGAACAAATCGCCCAACGCATTGCCCAGGAACTCCACGACGGGTATTATGTAAATCTTGGAATAGGAATTCCGACCCTGGTTGCTAATTATATCCCTGAAGGGATGAAAGTTGTGCTGCAATCCGAAAACGGGATTCTCGGCATGGGACCGTTTCCTTATCCTGACGAGGTGGATGCAGACCTCATAAATGCTGGAAAACAGACCGTAACCGTAATTCCCGGTGCGGCCTATTTCGATTCATCCATGAGTTTTGCTATGATACGCGGCGGACATGTTGATTTAACAGTTCTGGGGGCTTTTGAAGTCACTGAGCAAGGCGACATCGCCAGCTGGAAAATCCCCGGCAAAATGGTAAAAGGCATGGGTGGTGCTATGGACCTGGTAGCTTCGGCCCGCAATATTATTGTAGCCATGCAGCATTGCAGCAAGGATGGGGAATCTAAATTACTGAAGCAATGCACTTTGCCTCTTACCGGAATTAAATGTGTTAAACGAATAGTTTCGGACCTGGCTGTGATTGACGTTACCGAAAACGGGTTTAAACTGGTAGAAAGAGCTCCCGGATTAAGTGTTGAGGACATTGTAAAAGCAACTGCCGCACCACTGATTGTGGAAGGGGAAATTCCGGAGATGAAGTTCTAGTATCGCCAATATCTTGGTTATTTTTTAATTTACCTGATAATAATTTTCCGTGTAACCATATTCCTGTCTTTCAATTGGATCTTGAGTAAATACATGCCAGACAACTCTGCCGGGATTTTTATTTCAAGGTTTGAATCTGAATTATTTACCTGATAATTCAGAATTTCTCTGCCATCGGCAGCCAGCAGTGACACTTTTAAAGCCCGCGATTTCCCGGCAAATTCAATATAAATTATATCATCGGCTGGATTGGGATAAATGCGTGCAATACTTTCATTTTCAGCTATTCCTGCCGGGGTAGCCCACTGGTTTTTCAGATTTTCGACCTGTTTTATGGGAATTTCTTTATCCCAAAGCTTAACTTCATCCACACTTCCCTTAAGAGCATAAAGTGTTTCCACGTTGTCCATCCTGCCAATTGTCAATGGTTTGGTCGATGGCTGAATAGTGCCAGTAAATGCTTTAAAAGTATCAAGTACTCCATCCACATACATCTCAAGGGAATAGCCGGTGTAAAGCGCGGAAACATGGTAATAGCGGTTCAATTCAATAGGAGTGGAGCCATCAAGATCTGCCACTCCTGCATCGGTTTTCACCGTCCAGCGAAAATATCCTTCAGGAGTTATTGAAAGTTTATACCGCTGCTGCCACGATCCATGCGAAATAATAAATCTTTCTGCATCAAGCTGTTCACATTTTACCCAGCAGCTTAAGCTTACGGCATCTTCGAAATTCAGTTCCGGCTTGTTTTCGGTATAAATGATATTTTGTCCGGAGGTAAACCTGTAAGCCAGGGAAGGCATTCCCCGGGCATC
>CAZOXJ010000196.1:0-7203 GCA_964583325.1 uncultured Lentimicrobiaceae bacterium | reverse complement strand
CAACAACTCAAACCACTCACCCCTCCACAACCGAATGACCACTCACAACCTCTCAAAACACAAAACCTTCTCAAACCCCTTGAAAAATGGACTATAAAAATATAACCCTCTCTGTAATTGCCCTTGCCAAAGAAACCGGCCACTTTTTCCTCGAAGAAATCAATAAAGTAAAAACCTCGGATATCGAAGTAAAAGGCCTTCATGATTTTGTAAGTTATGTCGACAAAACTGCTGAAGAAAGAATTGTAAAAAGGCTTGCTGAGATTTTACCCGAATCAGGATTTATCACCGAGGAGCAAACTGCAACCCATCGCGGAGAGCGCTTCAACTGGATTGTGGATCCACTCGACGGCACCACCAACTTCCTGCATCACATCCCTTTATACTCCGTTAGTATTGCACTTATGGAATACGGTGAAATTGTTGCCGGAGTGGTTTACGAACCCAATCTTGACGAATGCTTTTATGCATGGAAAGGCGGAAAAGCTTATTTGAATGAAAACGAAATCAGTGTTTCGGATCAGAAAGAATTGAAAAACACGCTGCTTGCAACCGGGTTTCCATATTACGATTACGGAAAACTGGAAGGTTATATGGAACTTTTTACCTGGTTTGCGCGAAACACTTCCGGTTTACGAAGACTGGGTTCAGCAGCTGTTGACCTTGCATACACGGCATGTGGCAGGTTCGAAGGATTTTATGAATATGGTCTTCATGCCTGGGATGTAGCAGCCGGAGTTTTTATTGTGAAGCAGGCTGGCGGCATGGTGACTGACTTTAAAGGTGGTAACGATTTCATTTTCGGAGGCGAACTTCTGGCGTCAAACACTGTATTGCACAAACCATTGCTTGATGCTGTTCAGTCACATTTTAAAAAATGATAACATTTGTAAAATCAATTCAGAAAATATCTATATTTTTGTAAAATATTCATTCTTACATGAGCAAAAGCAAACTTACCACTCAGCAAAATCCCGAAGTAGAAACTTTATTTCGCGACAGTCCTCAGCGCAGCCTTCTAAAAACAATTACGTATAGGGTTTTTGCTTCCGGTGCCATGTTTGTTGCTGTTTTTATTTATTCGCGCGAATACCAGAGCCTTTCGCTTCTCGAAAGTTTTGGTAACGCCGGTTTTATTGCAGTTGCTGAATTCTTTATCAAGTTGTTCATTTATTACATACACGAGCGGATCTGGTCCGGAATTATTTGGGGAAAATACTGGCGCAGGCATTACTGGGCACGCCGCGCATGGAAACGTGCTTACCGTAACGCGCATAAATAATACGTAGCGCTTTCATTTTTTCAGCTTTTACTTAATCACATACCATATTTTTCTTAAAACAGCATTATGCAATTGAGCATAATGAGAAATCCGGTTTTGAGCAGATACCCCAATTGATCCTTACTTTTCTGCACTATCGGCACAGAGCCTCAAAGCTGTGCATTCCCCAAAAATAATTCACCTTACCTTAACAATACTTACTAAATTTGGAGTATTCAAAAATCATAAATTATGTTACTAAAAAAATATACTCCTGTTTTTCTTCTGTTTGTTGCGGCGCTCTCATTATTAACTTACAAATCAATTGCCCAAACTCCTGATAATCAAAAGAAAAAGGTTTATCTCTTTAAAATTACTGATGAGATAGCAAAACCGGTATGGTTTAAAACCCAAAAAGCCCTGGCTGAAGCTGTTGAAATGAAATCGGATATTATCCTTATACAAATGAACACCTACGGCGGATTGCTCGATATGGCCGATTCCATCCGTACAGCCATTTTAAACTGTAAAATCCCGGTTTGGGTCTTTATTGATAACAACGCAGCCTCAGCTGGTGCTTTGATTTCGATTGCCTGCGACAGCATATACATGCGCGAAGGAGCCAATATGGGTGCGGCCACTGTAGTAAATCAAACCGGTGAGCAGTTACCTGATAAATACCAGTCGTACATGCGCGCCATGATGCGAAGCACAGCTGAAGCCACAGGCCGTAATCCGGATATTGCCCAGGCAATGGTTGATCCCCGAATAAAGGTCGAGGGAGTAAATGACTCGGGACAGGTTGTTACATTTACTGCACACGAAGCCATGAAACACGGCTATTGCAATGCTATGGCCGAAAACGTGCCCGAAGTTCTGCGCAGGGCCGGAATTACTGAATATACCATTCGCGAACAGCGGCTTACAGCTACTGATAAAATGATTGGATTCCTGATCAAACCTGCAGTTGCCGGCATCCTTATCATGCTGATTATCGGCGGCATTTACTTTGAATTTCAAGCACCGGGAATTGGATTTCCACTTGCTGTTTCCATTCTGGCAGCATTGTTTTATTTTGCGCCTCATTACCTCGAAGGGCTTGCTGCAAATTGGGAAATCCTTGTTTTTATTGTCGGGGTAATACTGCTGGCAGTTGAAATATTCGCCATACCTGGTTTTGGAGTAGCCGGTATTTCCGGTATTGTACTTATGGTAACCGGGCTTACACTTGCAATGATTGATAACATTTACTTTGAGTTCGCACCCGGCTCATCGGTAAAAGTAGCCGAAGCATTCTTTATCGTCATCATAGCATTCTTCGCATCATTGATTCTTTCCTTTTATTTAACACGCAAACTTTTTACCGGCAAAACGTTTTTTGGCAACCTGGCTCTTGTTTCAACTCAACAAAAGGATGATGGATTTTCGGTTGCTGATGCTTCGTACATGAATATTAACGGGAAAACAGGAATAGCGCACACCATGCTGCGGCCTTCGGGAAAAGTAATGATAGAAGGGGAAATTTACGATGCTACTGCTCTTACAGGGTTTATCGATAAAGGCGAAGCTGTTGAAGTTGTTAAATATGAAACGGCCCAGCTCTTTGTACGAAAAGTGAAGTGAGAAATATCATGTATATTGTTTTGAACTAAAGCCTTTTGCGAATACGCCATTACTCCTGAATATCGCTAAAATATGACAAATATTGAGCTCATACAGGCCGATATTACGCAACTTACTGTTGATGCTATTGTAAATGCAGCAAAAAACAGCCTGCTTGGAGGAGGTGGTGTGGATGGAGCTATTCACCGCGCTGCCGGGCCCCGGTTGCTTGCTGAATGCTCGGCACTTGGAGGTTGCCCGACTGGTGAAGCACGAATAACGAACGGATACAACCTCAGATCAAAACACGTAATACACACGGTTGGTCCTATTTGGCAAGGTGGTAATAACAATGAAAGCTTATTGCTTGCAAATTGTTACCGGAACAGTTTGAAACTCGCTGCCGAAAGCGGATGCCGTTCGGTTGCTTTCCCGAACATCAGCACCGGGATTTATGGTTTCCCTAAATTGGAAGCTGCTGAAATCGCAATCAGCGAAGTAAAATTATTCCTGGGTTCAAACAGCCTGATCGAACAAGTATTGTTTTGTTGTTACGACAACGAAAATTATTTGATTTACAACAAAATACTGCAGAACAAAAATTTATGAAAGACAAAAAATGGCTACGTATTGCATTGTGGCTGAGTATAATAACAATAGCATACAATATTGCTGAAGGATTGGTATCTGTTTATTATGGCAGTACCGACGACACACTTGTATTGCTCGGTTTCGGGATCGATAGTTTTGTAGAAGTACTATCAGGAATAGGTATTCTTCATATGGTTTTGCGGATGCAACATTCAGAAATTAAGGATCATGACAGATTTGAACGACTCGCACTGCGTATAACCGGCTCAGCATTTATTTTGCTTGCGATAGGACTTGTAGCCGGAAGCATTCTCCGGTTGGTAAACAAAGCAATGCCCGAAACTACACTGCCCGGAATTATTATTGCTTTAATTTCGATTGCAACCATGTATTTTCTGATGCACTACAAATTGAAGACTGGTAAAATCCTGGACTCAGAAGCGATAATTGCAGATGCTCATTGTACAAAAACATGCCTCTATCTCAGCTTTATTCTACTGATATCAAGCTTATTATACGAATTCCTACGGATTAGCTACATTGATATTGCAGGCTCATTAGGTATTGCCTGGTATGCTTTCAGCGAGGGCCGCGAAAGCCTCGAAAAAGCCCGAAAGAATCAGCTCGCATGCAGTTGCAGCGGAAATTGTCATTAATTTTGAATTTATAACCCATACAATGTCACCAGGAATACGACAAACAACCGACAGAAGTTACCGTTTCATCGGTATGATAGCTATTGCACTATTCGCCATTTTTTTGATTTTCAGGTTTGTAAACATGAAAATTACGGAGCGCAAAACCATAGAGCAGAACAATATCATTTTCGAAAAACTTCGCAGCACAGCCAAACTGGTGATATGGGAACAGGATTTCCGGCTAACAAACATCACCAAAATGGAAAAGAAATATTTTGGATCCGACATGCTGAAATTCACTGAAAAAGTATCGACCTCAGCCAACGGAAGGTTGGGTTTTCATATAGACCTGGGCGACACCATCAATACTACATTCACTATCACCGAAAAAACAATTGAAATACATGCTCCACTGCAGCTAACCTATGTCACAATTGATAACAGCACCATTGAGCAGATTAAAGAATCGTCCTACGATCCTAGCATTGAAATTGATAAAGAAGCAATTGTGAAACGCCTCAACGAAATTGCTTTACGCGAACAACTTAAACCCGCATTGGCCAAAGCAAAAAAACAATCGCTTACTGAACAGGAGAAAAGCCTTACTGCTTTAACAGGCCGTCCGGTAAAAATTATCCTTACCGATATGCCGACTCTTCAAAACAGCATTAACTGGCTGAACAAAAACTAAATTTTTTGCTTTTAGTTTTATTCGTAAATATTTTCCAGATACTGATTACTTTCTTTTAAAAACATTTTAAACCAACAGATATGATACCTGCAATTTTTGTCCTTAGTCTTGTAGTTGCTTTTATGTGGATGTACAATCAATTGATAGCTCGCAAGAACGATGTTATGAAATCCTTTGGGTTCATTGATGTGCTGCTGAAAAAACGCTATGATCTGATTCCGAACCTCCTTGAAACGGTGAAAGAGTACATGGGTTACGAAAAAGGTTTGTTAACGGAAGTTACAAATCTGAGAGCTCATGCAATGTCGGGTGGAATTAGCGAAACCGAACGGGTAATTTCCGAAAACCAGCTTACACAAAAGCTTGCTAACATTATGGTTGCGGCTGAAAACTATCCCGATCTTAAAGCCAGCCAGAGTTTTATCCAGTTACAGTCGTCGTGGAAAGACCTCGAAGATCAATTGGTTGGCGCTCGGCAAGCTTACAATGAGTCGATTACACGATACAACAATGCTGTCGAAATGTTCCCGACAAACCTGGTTGCAACCATGATGAACTATACGACAAAACCTTTGTTCGAAACTGCTGTAAACGAAAAAAATAACGTGCGAGCTAAAGACCTTTTTCACTGACAGCGCGAATAAACGGTAGTGGTTGTTACCTGGAAATCATTAAACAATGAAACCCGGAAATAGTAAATCAAAGCACCTGGTTATTGTTTGTTAAAGGTATGGACGTGATTATAACTTCTAATCGACTATTAAAAAGCTAAAACATTAATAATGAATAAGTATGACAGTGGCGACTAAAATAATTTAATTCAGTAGACTATACGGATAAATGCTCAAATAATATTTTCACTCCGATAATCATCAGGATTACACCTCCTAATATCTCCATTCTTCGTCCCATTCGCGCTCCTATTTTCTTTCCAAAAAGCATTCCAAGCATAGCAACAATGTAGGTTACAATTCCGATCAGGGCAACAGAAACCAATATTTTATAATCAAGCAGTGCAAAGCTGAAACCTACAATCAGTGCATCAATGCTGGTGGCAATTGCCATCCCTATCATAACTTTAATTTCGAGTGGATTGAATGATCTTTCTGCAGGATCGGATTTAAAGCTTTCGTAAATCATTTTAGCTCCAAGCAGAAACAGGATTCCAAATGCAATCCAATGATCAAAATCGGAGGCATAATCCTTTATTCCGGAACCAGCCAGCCAGCCGATTACCGGCAATCCGCCCTGAAAAACAGCAAATGTAACAGCAATTTTACTTGCATTTAAAAAATCTATCTTTCTTAATATCAATCCATTGGAAATAGAAACAGCGAATGTATCAAACGACAGTCCGATGGCAATAAGTAAAATGGTTAGGAATTCCATTAATTGAGTTTATATAAGGCTGCAAAGCTAAATAAAGCAGTTGAAACCAAAAAATTACTTAAAAGATTACGCAAAAGATATGTCAATGAAGTCCCAACTGATGAAATATCATGGCATTAATCAATTGTTAATATTTTACTAAAAAATCTATTTTTGTGCAATATGTTTTTTGAATAATCGTTATTTTACTGTCACAAACTATACTATTAACAAATGATGACTATATACACATGAAAAAAACTATTCTCTTTCTGATAATCTTATGTATCATAGTGGCTGCAAACAATAACGCAGTTGCGCAGAAATCAGGCAAATACACTATAAATGCATCAGTTGCAGGCATCAGTAATGGCGAAATCTCGAAATCATTATTATTGAGCAACGCTACAATTCAATGTTCCGATCCTAAAGCCGAAATCCTGTATTTCAGTTTATCCGCTTTTATGAAAAACAGCGACCTCATAGTTTATAATGGCGAAGGGAACATGCTTACCGAATCAATGAAAATAGTTATTGATGAACTTGAAAAGGGCAGCAAACTGACAATTGATAATATTGCCGCCCGCACTGCCGGCGGTAAAGTTATTCAGCTTCCTTCGATAGTGCTGATATTGCAGTAATTTGCCTCCTGTTGAATTATCTGCGTGTAATTTGTCTGTGAAACTCCATTTTTTTGTTATCGAATAAAAATTGTGTCGCTTATTGAAATAATATCCTAAATTTAACCATTGAAACGTAGATTGTATCACTTACAAAACTCCGCCGCGAGGCTAACCTGCATTAAATACCAGTTATTCCTTTAATCTTCCGCGACAATTATTCGTACAAATGGATCTTATTACTCTTAAAAAACTAATCCCCCAGGTTGACACCGAACTTCTGCAATTTATTGCCGATGAAGCCGTTGAAATGGATGTTCCCTCTGATACCACATTACTGAAAACCGGAAATTATGTTCAATCGGTTCCGTTGGTAATAAAAGGGCTTATCCGGGTAAGCCGCAACGAGGAAGATAAAGAACTACTGCTATA
>CAZOXJ010000195.1:1431-7210 GCA_964583325.1 uncultured Lentimicrobiaceae bacterium | reverse complement strand
CCTCGTCAACCCCTAAATCCTCCACGCAGCCAGACGGCGGCCGAACTCTTTCCAGTCGCTGCCATGGCGCGAAGATGCAGGTGTCATAGTTTGTTCTATTTCGCGAACCTGTGAAGTGTATTCCACAAAAGCAGCTATAAGTGCCAGGTTCTCGCAATCAGACGCACATTCGGTTTCCGACATTAGAAATTTCATGTTGTCTTCAATAAAATGAGTATTGTAACCGCCTTTGCGGAAAGCAGGTGCATCCATAATCCGTTCGAGGAATTTTATAGAAGTCTTTACCCCGCTTATTTTATATTCGTATAATGCCCGCCGCATACGTTCAATGGCTTCATCACGGGTTTTGTCCCAAACTATCAGTTTGCTGATCATAGGGTCGTAATAAATAGGAATGCTATATCCTTCATAAACATATCCATCGCATCTTACACCTAAACCGAGAGGTTCGGTAATATGCGTGATGGTACCGGGATTGGGCATAAAGTTATTGTCGGTGTCTTCGGCATAAATACGGCATTCGATAGCATGGCCGGTCTGGCGGAGGTTTTCCTGTTTAAATGGCAAGGGATCACCCTGGGCAATACGGATTTGCTCCTTAACAAGGTCAACACCTACAACACGCTCTGTTATAGGGTGCTCCACCTGCAGGCGGGTGTTCATTTCGAGGAAATAATAGTTGAGGTTATCGTCAACAATAAACTCAATGGTTCCAGCCCCTTCGTAATTGGCTGCTTTGGCAGCGGCAACGGCATGTGCACCCATTTCGGCACGTACTTTAGGGGTCATGATAGGTGAAGGCGTTTCTTCAACCACCTTCTGATGACGGCGTTGAACGGAGCATTCGCGTTCGAAAAGATGTACCGTGTTCCCCTGGCTGTCTGCCAATACCTGGAATTCAATATGATGAGGCGAATTGATATATTTTTCGATGTATACTGCATCGTTGCCGAAAGCAGTTTTTGCTTCGGATCGTGCGCCTCGCAGCGAACTCAGTATCTGCGATTCTTCTTTTACCAGCCGCATCCCTTTGCCGCCGCCTCCTGCAGAGGCTTTGATCATAACGGGCAGACCGATTTCCTGTATGGTTTTCAAGGCTTCATCTTCGCTGCTTACCGCCTCGGATGTGCCCGGAACTACCGGAACCCCGGCTTTGATCATGGTACGGCGGGCAGTAATTTTATCCCCCATTCCAAGTATTGCTTCGGGCGAAGGGCCAATAAACATAATGCCTTCTTCCTGGCAGCGGCGTGAGAATTCAGCATTCTCCGAAAGGAAACCATAACCCGGATGAATAGCATCGGCACCACATTTTTTTGCGACTTCCAGTATCGTTTCGATTTTCAGATAACTTTCGTTCGAAGGGGAAGGCCCAATGTGATAGGCTTCGCCAGCATACCTCACATGCATCGAAGTGCGGTCGGCATCAGAAAAAACGGCTACGGTGTGAATGCCCATCTCGCGGCATGATCGGATAATACGTACTGCAATTTCGCCACGGTTGGCAATCAGTACCTTTTTAATTGGTTTTCGCTCCATTTAAAAGATTTCGGTAAATCACTTAAAATACTCTAATACAGAAAACTAGCATTAAAACAGCTTCTGCGGGAAGTTGTTCAATAGTTTTTCTTGCGGGGTGCAAATATAGGTAAAGTTTTGATATATGATAATTGGTAAATATGAAAGAATGAGTTTCAGTATTTGATTTTCAAAAGTATGAGGGTTTGACATGCTGTTGTAGTTTGCAGTGCCTTTCATTAAAAGCCGCGAATAACTAAGCGTGCAATACCCTGAACAAACACCCCGGAAGCTTTTTTGCCTCCGGGGTTAAAGATTTGTACAGCCAAACTTTCAGTAAAATACTTAGACCCTATGATAAGATTGACCGGTAATAATAAATAGTCTTCTAAAAGTCCGGAGGCAGAAGTCCCCTGCCTGTCTTCAGCAAAGCGTGCAGGAAGAATCCAGGTTTGGAGAACTATTTAAAGAGTTTCGGGTCAAGGTCGCCTTGTCACCCCTCGCCATGTAGCCTTGTCCCATGGCGCCCCTCTCCATTTCTCCCCTCTCCTTGTCGCCCCTTCTCCTTGTCCCCTTACCTGATAAGGGTTATTGTACCCGATCTTCCGCTTGATAATCCTTCGCGGTTTCCTATATCGTCGTTCCACCAGATGGAACCGTCACTGAATATAGCCGTGATCTTCCAAACATAAACTCCTTCCTGGCATGGGACTTCTTTATAGGTTCCATCCCAGCCTTCGGCAGGAGCACCCTTTTCAGTGAGTTTGTCCGAACTCCAGATCAGATTGCCCCACCTGTCGTAAATGTCAGCCTTGTAATAGGTTAGGTTAACCCCGATTGGTTTCCACAAACGTACTTCCTGAACAGGACCTACCGAGAATGCATTCGGCACCCATAATCCCTTATAAAGCATTTTGTAAAGAACAGCTGATGAATCTACGCAACCATATTCGTTTTTAGCATACAGTTGAATCAGGTATTCGCCATCCTCATCGAACGTAATAACAGGCGAAGTAGTGCCGGAGGTTTCACCATTGCCGAATTCCCAGAAATATTCGTTAGCACCCAGCGAACCATTTTCGAGTTGTACCTGGCCCTGGATATTTTCGAAATTATCGTTAACATTAAATACACTGTATGGTGATGGCACAACAGTGATTTTGTAGGTTAAACTATCAGCACATCCGTTGGTGTCGGAAACTGAGTGAAGCACAGTATAGACGCCCAGGCTATCAAAGGTAAAGGTGGCCGATGGGCCTGTCATCTTGCCGATGGTGTGCTGTCCGTCGCTTACAATCCATCCGGAGTGAGTTAATGGTGCCAGGCTTGGATCGGATTGATCGAAGAAATAGGTTGACTGACCCATACAGGCAACACTGAATGTGAAATCAGCAGCCGGCGAACCGTATAAGTTAACCTTGTTGGATACAGTATCGGAACATCCGAGACTGCTTACAACAATCAGCTGAGCATCATATTCCCCTGCCGAAGCATAGTTGTAGTAAGGATTGCGGAGTATCGAAGTATCATTCGCAGTGGAAGGATCACCGAAATTCCAATAGTAATTTGCTATCGGGGTACCATTCGGATTGGTTGAATTAAAGAAATTAACCCTGCTTGATGCACACGATCCGGTTGATGCAAAATTGGCTACCGGTGTAGGTTTAACCGTAATGACACTTGAAACTGAGTCGGCTACCGGCATGCCGTTGTACATCGAAACAATCTTCATTGTAATGGTGTAAACACCCGGTTGAGTATAGGTATGTGTGATGGTTGGTTTATAAACAGTATCAATTACCGGAGCCGAGCCATCGCCCCAGTTCCATATCCACTGGCTGATGGAGCTGGTGTGAGTGCTAAGGTTTGCAATGGTTAAGTTGTAATTCTGACAAATCAGCGTATCCATCAACTGAAGTCCGGCTGCCGGCATCGGGCTGCAGATCACCAACTGAGTTTGTGAACTGGTACAACCGTTTTTATCAACTATGGTGAGGGTAACAGTATAATTACCAGCCACTGCATACACATGCTGTACCGAAATATCAGGATGGAGAAGAGTTTGAGTTGTGCCATCGCCGAAATTCCAGATATATTGTACTATAGTTGTAGCAGCCATATTGCTGGTACTGGTAAAGTCAACGGTGGTGCTGAACATTGTATTCGACCAGGTGAACGAAGCTTCAGGCAGGGCAAATACTTCAATGGTTTCCACAACGGTAGTCTGGCAGCCATAAATGTCAGTCGCTACAAGGCTTACGGTATAGAAACCAACAGTATTGAATACATGAGCCGGATTCGAAAGGGTAGAAGTATTGGCTGAGCCTGATGCAGGATCACCAAAGTTCCACTGGTACGAATTGATAACATCGCCCGAAGGTGTCAGCAGCAATGCGCTGAATGGGGTTGCTGTGCCGATACAACTTGGCTGATGTGCTATTTCAACGGCAAACTTATCAGGAACACAAACCTGCTTAACAACCGTATCAATACATCCGCGGAAGTCAGTAACTATAAGTTTCACATCGTAACAGGAATCAACAGCATAATACTGGTATTCAGGATTACGTGCCGAACTGTACTGGAATGGCTCAAACTCCCACAACCAGGATGTTATTGTCGACTGGTAACTGTAGGATGAATCCTGGAACTGAACCGAACCATTGCTGCACGGTGTGGTGCTGTATTTGAAAGCAGCAGTTGGTTTATTGAATATCTGTACAGGCTGCGATTTGGTATTGGTACAGCCTGTTGATGAAGTTGTGGTTAAGGTAACGGTATAAATACCCGGTTGGATGTATGTAAACGACGGATTCTGAAGTACGGATGTGTCGCCGGTTGTGCCGTTAACACCAAAGTTCCAGTACCAGCTTACTATGGTTCCGTTGTTCGGCGCCAGTGAAAGGTCAGTGAAGAGTGTCGGAGCATCCTGGCATGAATTTGCATAACTGAACATACTTACAGGTGATTCGCCGATGGTTACCTCGTGGCTGATCGAATTGATGCAACCATTCAGATCGGTGACAGTTAGTGTTACAATAAATGTTCCTGAATTGGTGTAAGTATGAACAGGGTTTTGAGCGCTGCTGGTTGCTGATCCATCACCGAAATTCCAGCTGAACGAAGCTATCGTTGCAATATTGGTTGCAATGGTATCTGTTGTGAATGCCAGCGGTGTTTGCATGCAAGTTACATCATCGAAATAGAAGTCAACACCTGGTTTAGGCGTAATAATAACTTCCTGCTGGATGGTATCCGAACAGCCTGAACCATTTATAGTGATCAGAGTAACTGTATACGTGCCCGTATCGGAGAAGGTATGGACAGGGTTCAACAGGCTGCTGGTATTAAAGATACCGGTTGTCGGATCGCCGAAATTCCAGGATCTGGAAACAATGTTTATACCCGAAGTGGCTACTGATTCATCAGTAAACTGGGTGGATGCTCCTTCACATGTATTCTGCCAGCTGAAGCCTGCCAGCGGGCTGGCACCGACAGTAACAAGCTGCTGGTATGTGTTTTCGCAACCGTTCTGTGAGTAAACGGTAAGTTTAACCATGAAGTTGCCGGCCTGGCTGTAAACATGACTGATTGAGGATGTGAAAGCAGTATAAGTTGTATCGTTTCCATCACCAAATACCCAGTGCCATTGTGTTATAGAACCTGAATTGTAGGTACTCAGGTCAGTAAATACCACCGATGAACCTGCACACGATGGTGAGGATGAAACAAAGGAGGCAATCGGTCCCGGTGTTACAGTTACAGGCAGGGTTTTGGTTGCCGGACAACCTGCGTTGTTAACAATGGTAAGGGTTACGGTATAAGTACCGCTCGAAGCATATACATGAATTGGATCAGGCAGAGTAGAAGTTTGACCGTCGCCAAACTGCCACAACCAGCTTACTGTGGTTGCCATATTCACGAAACTGCTGCTGTTGAAAATGGTAGTATCACCGTTGCAACCTGCAATACTGCTGAAGTTTACAACCGGCGGAGGTGCAATGGTTACTGTTTGGGTAACAGTATCGCTGCATCCCAACGATGTGGTTACAATGAGCTCAACTGTATACGTGCCCGCCAGGGTATATATATGTGTTGGATTGGCAAGTGTTGAGTTGTTGCCTGCTCCGCTGGCCGGATCGCCGAAATCCCACAGCCTGCCGGTAATGGCAGCCCCGTTTCCGTTCGAAATATCGTGGAACGCAACGGCAGCATCCTGGCAACCACCTGTGAAAGTAAATGCTGCCGCAGGTTTCGGGCT
>CAZOXJ010000195.1:0-1331 GCA_964583325.1 uncultured Lentimicrobiaceae bacterium | reverse complement strand
GTATGATATGGTGAAGGCTGCAGACTTATGCCGCCATCGCCAAACTGCCAGAACCATGTTGCAACCGTATTCGTATTTATTACCGAACCCGGAACGAAATGAACAGGAGTATCTTCGCAGCTTCCCTGGATTAAGAAATCAACCGGAGGCTCAGCCGAGATAGTAATAGTTTTACTTACAGTGCTTTCGCAACCGTTATTGCTCCAGGTAGTAAGCTGTACCGTATATGTTCCGGGGTTAGCGTAACTATGCGTTGGATTTTGTAACGTGCTGCTGTTGTTTATACCCGATCCCGGATCGCCAAAGTTCCATTCCCAGGCAATAATTGTAACTGTTGATGAACCTGTTGTAAGATCAGTAAATGCAACAGGGCTTCCTTCGCAGTGTCCGGCGTACATAAAGTTAGCCTGCGGACCGTTGGTTACAAATACTGTTCTCGTTTCGGAATCTGTACAACCAAAGCTGTTTGTTACGGTGAGCGTAACAGCATACGTGCCGATCTGCGCATATGTATGGCTCACATCAGGAGTAGCAGGGAATGCAACTGTCTGTGTGTTTCCATCACCGAAATCCCATACCCATAAAGTATTGTAACCGTTAACGGAAGTTGAAAGATTAGTAAACTGTACCGGTTGACCCAAACAATTATCAGTATTGGCTGAGAAATGAGCAACTGGCGGAACTGTAACCACAATCTCTTGGCTTATGGAACCCTTGCATCCAACGGTATCCTTTACTGTAAGGGTAACAATATAAGTTCCGGCAGCTACATAAGTATGTTGTGTATTCCTTGTGTTAGCTGTGCCGCCATCTCCGAATTCCCATTCATATGTTGCGATAGCGTTGATATCAAACAAGGTACTGTCGGCCCAGAAATAAGTAGGCGCATTAACACATCCCGCACTGGAAATAAATTCGGGCTCCGGAGCAGGGCTTACATAAATTGTCTTTTGTACGGTATCGCTGCAACCATTGAAATTAAATACGATCAGGGTAACTGTATAGTATCCCGGTTCTGCATACATATGTTTCGGATTCTTAGCCGTAGAGTAATTGTTTACTCCCGAAGTCGGATCGCCGAAATCCCAGAACCTGTCATTGATTGGTCCGCTTCCGTTTTGTGTCGAAACATCATGGAAATGCGTTTCCCCATCCTCACAGTTCTTATTGTAAGTAAAGTCGGCAGTTGGTGTATTTGTTACTGTCACATTTAATGTGATAAAATCGCGGCAACCAACTGAGTTAGTAACTTTTAATGTAACCGGATATACACCCGGGGCTGTATAAATATGTGATGTGTTTGGTGTATTCGGGAAAGTGTAAGTTTCAAT
>CAZOXJ010000194.1:5527-7253 GCA_964583325.1 uncultured Lentimicrobiaceae bacterium | reverse complement strand
TGAGTGTTTCCCACATTTCAAGAATGGCTTTTTCTGTCAGAACAGTATCACTCAAATTCAATAGGGCGGTATTATTAAAGTTCAGATTTGGTTGTGCTTTTTCACTCTGCATGCGCATTTTTACCAGCCCGGGTTTGAATTCATATTCGAAACCAGGCTCAAAATCGGTTTTCCAGCCCCAGGAATCTATTTGCTTAAATTCGAATTCTTCGGCACGCAAGGGTCCTGCAAATGCCGGTTTGGATGCGTTGCCCAGCAAATCATAGTTTAAAAGCATCACTTCACCACGCTGCTTGATATAGGCTATGTTGTACAAAAATGTACTCCGGAATGGCATAATATAACTGCGTAAATATTTTTCTTCCTCTTCCGAATACTTGTTTTTATCTGTATCCTTAATGGAAACATTTGTTAGATGTGCATCGTCGCTGATGCTGAATATCGTTTTATGTCCCCACCTGAGTGATACATTCCGGATCATGATCTGCTTTTCGGATGTACGAAGCATGATCGTATGCGTGCCGGGACTCACGGCAAATGAATATGGAACAATGCCGGTGGATCTGCTGGCAATATATACCGGCCTTTGATCTACATAAATAGCCTGTATGGGTTCAAATTTACCATTCTGCGTTACAAATGGCGAAAACTGGGTAATTCCATCTATAGTTGAAACGGTATAACTGAAAATACTGTCAATCGGGTATGCAAGTTTATAAAACGACATGGTATCCAGTTGTTTTGGCTTTATCCAGTTGGCATACAGATCATTGTGATCCGTATAAATACCTTTGATTTTATAATTATTAAGCTCAAACGTATTTATGAGTCGGCGGCTATGTTGTTTTTCGGAAATAAAATTGCCTATTTCAGGCAAGGGTTTATCAAACTTGGCTGTAAATGCCAGGGCGGTTACATCAGCATCAGGCACGGGTTTACCATCAGCATCTTCAACCGAAATATCAATCTGAGCTTTCTGCCCGGGAATTACCATGCGCGGTTGTTCCACTTTCACCTGCAAATGATTCTGCCTGTAAGGAATACTGAATTCAGCTTTTTGCACTTTGCCTGCCCATACATACTGTATCGAGAGGTAATAATTGTTCTTGTCTTTTTTGTGTTGATTATATTGAAACTCCTTACCATAGCCTCTCAGTATCTGTTTGTTATTCCTGTAGAGGTAATAGGTAAAAGGAAGATTCCGTGGATTGAAAACCTGTAATACTATTTTCCCGTTTTCACGACCCGAAGAACAGAAAATTTGTTGTTCCTGGTCTTTCATGTCAATTATCTTTGAGACTTTACCGGCATCAACTTCAATGGAATTAATCAAAGGGTCAACAGCTAAAGTTACAGGCAGAAGCTTCTGCTCAGTATAAACCCTGTTGCCAAAACCATCCCGGCCAATAAGTCTGGCTATAACGGGCGTAATGTTACCATCGATGCTGTAATTTATGGTTAATGAGTCGGTAGTAAAGGAATAATCTACATCAGCAAAATGATGCATAAAAGGAATGGTAAACGTTTGTTCCTTTTTATCGTATTCCGAAGTCGTCATGATCATTTTAACCGAATAATTCATGCTTTCGGCATCGAAAATTGAATCAGGGATGGTGATTTCTGTTTCGCCCGAAGCTGACAGGGCTATTTTGTGAACCAGCAATGTATCGGCAATAAAAACAACATTTCCCTTTATTTCCGAAATATTTTCGGGGGTGATAACCAC
>CAZOXJ010000194.1:3981-5427 GCA_964583325.1 uncultured Lentimicrobiaceae bacterium | reverse complement strand
CGAACAGTATCTCCCGGTTTATAAACTGGTTTATTGAACACTACAAATCCATCTTGTTTGTATTTGTTTCGGTGATTAGCATAATATTCAGGATGGATAATTCTGCTGAAACTTTGCCTGAAATACTGAAATGACCGGTTATAGCCGTATGGGACAATCAGTTGATAAACGGCATCAAATGGCAGGCGTATCAGATTATACACAGGAATTACTACATATTTCAACGGTGTGCCATAAACAAGTTTTCTGCTTCCCCGTTTAAATCCTGAATTTTTAAGTTCTTTTTCGAGGTCAAGGAATTGCGTATTGCCAAGCCAGGTAACTGCAAGCATCCCTTTTTTATTGGACTTATGAATTCGGTAAAGCTGTGTTTTTTTATCGAAGCGGATGGTCCGGCTGTTGATCTTTACTTTTGCATCAGGCACTATATTGCCGTGCAGATCAACCACTTCGATACACAAATCCGTGCTGTTGTTCTTTAAATTGATAATGCAATTGTTAACAGTGTAGGGCTCAATAACAAGGTCGGTTTCTTTCACAAAAACTTTGAGGTACTGACCGGGAGCAAGGGTGCTTTTATACTCTTCAAATGTTGGAAATGAATCAATTAATGTATGAAAATCTTCCTCAGAGAAATTAACAAATGATGTTTTCCCCAGATTTTGATATCGGGATGCCTCTTTATTGCTTAGCTTGTAAATGTAAGTGTAAGGTGATATCCTTAAATTGCCGGTCAGTTGTTGTGCCTGTGTGAAAATGATACAAAAAACGAATAGCAGAATTCCGATTCCAAGAGCTTTCATATGCAGTGAATAAACGCTGCAATGTAGTAAAATTAACTTCAGATAATTTGAAATGAAAGATATGTTTTTTGATATTTGCCGAAAGGCTTCAAAAGGGCATTGCCTGTTTATAAAATCATTACCACATGCCTGATCCACTTCCTGTTAGCCGTATAAACCACATGCACTTTTTTGTCCGAAGTTTCAATAACCGACGGATAACTGAATTCGCCTTCCGGCTGGTTTTCGAGTTCGGCGATATCGTTCCAGTTAATTCCATCCACGGAAACGGCAAGGTTCAGTTTGTTGCGGCCGTTCACCCATTCGGCGCCACTTTGCATGGGATTGTAAACAAGCACCTGCAAGCCGGAGGAAAGCGTTACCGCATCAATCCCGGAATTCGGGTTTAACACATTTGTTTTTTGCAACGCACTCCATGTTTTTCCTTCGTCCGCCGACCAGCTTTCCATAATATAATCCTGGTTGCTGCGCAGCAAAGCCTGTATTCTGCCATGAGGATACTGCAAAAGCGTTGGCTGTATTACTTTAGCCGGGTTGGCGGTATCAACCGGAATTATTTGCCATGATTTGCCACCGTTTTCCGATCGCTCGATAAACGACTGCCAGCGGGTGTTGGTTTCGGTACTCGACGGGCTAAGGATAA
>CAZOXJ010000194.1:0-3881 GCA_964583325.1 uncultured Lentimicrobiaceae bacterium | reverse complement strand
CCGTCCTTCAGTTCAATGAGCGTGGAGGCATGGCATTGATCGAAAGGAGCTGTTTCGAAAATGTTTTCGCTCACATTTATGTCACAGGTTTTCGGAATCCTGAGAGTTTGGCAGGAAACGGCGAGCGCGGACAGAACTAGCAGCAGTATGGGTTTCATTTGTTATTATTTACGGGTAAGATTGATCATACTATAACCTTTGGTTGGTGATTTATTCCAATCATGGCTATTTCATCTGTTTCTTTGTCAAGTCAGGGGCTCGTGGCTTATAATTTGTTCCGGCACGGATTTTCAACCTTTGGCTGAAGAAATCACTTCACCAGGTTGTTAATCTGAGCCAGCGGTAGGCGAAAGGGCAGCAAAGAGTTGATACTATTGCTTCTTTGTGGTCGAAAAAGAATACAGCTTTTCGCTTTTAGGGTTAAATTTTACAGAGTTTGTTCCGGCAGCAATAAAGCCTTTAAGCGTGATTTTATTGGTCTCCGCAACCACCTTCCCGTCGAATTTCCAGTAATAGGGATTGTGTGAGAACTTTATGCATTTGGCATCGTTAAGCACCCTTGGGAAATCGCAGCAGTTAAGCGAGCCTTTCGGGTAGGTAAACCCATATACCGACCCGACAAGGTGGATAACTCCGGTGGGATCGATAGTTCCCTGTAAGGCAGTACCTTTGGCATAAAATCCATCTTTTGGGTATTCCTTGTGAAATTCAAAATCGCAGGTAACATTCTTTCCTTTTATTTCAAATTTAAGGTTTGAAATGGATATCGTGTACCTGCTGTCCACTTTTTCAAGATTGTCGGGGTTAAATTCAACCCGGCCTTCGTAGGTCCCATCGAAACCAGGGTATCTCACCAGTTGAATCCGGGCTGAGGATGCGTAATGGGTCGAATGGCTTAAAACTGCGATTTCGGTCCATTTACCGGGCTGGAAAACAATATTCATGCTGTCCTTTTTCGTGTAGAGGTCGAGCATGCGGATCAGTTTCCGTTCAGTCTTTGTACATTCAAAAACCTGAACCTTACATTCGCCTTCCTGCGAGAGGTTTCTGATTGTATAGATAGAATCCATGCAATCCCCCTGCCTAAGTACTTTCAGCACCCTCAGTGACATGTAAGGCACCTGTAAATCATAACTGGTTTGGTATTCAGTATCTTTTTTCTTGAAGATAACCGAATTCACATAGGCAGGGCCTGCTTCCCCGATTTTCAGGAACATGGTTTTACCGTCGCCCGCTTTATGCTCAAGCAGGAACATCATATAGTCGTAGTATTCCTGCCCGAGCCCGCTGGACCCGAGTTCGGCCTTCACATAGTCATCGAGCGAACTTCTGACATAGGACAATGCATTCGTCCACTTGGCTGGGTAAAAGAAGATTTGCTTGAATTCGGCCTTTTTCCCTGCACGGTAATACTGGAGGAAGCTCAGGAAAGCGCTGCTGATATACCAGTTGGGCTGCACATTGCACACATCCCACGAATCGTGAATGATATTCTGGATGCCGGTTTTAGCATCCATAGCCGATTCTTCAGCCTCGAAAGGGGTGTTTGTCGGAAATACCAGTCGGTCACCCTGTGTGGCCAGGCTTTCCCACCACCAGAAATTAGCAGTGGAAATCAAAAATGATTCAGCACTGTATGCAATTGAGGTTACATAATGCAGCAGTTCGTGTGCACATACTTTTTGCAGCGACATCGCCTGGCTGGGTATTTCTGCAGAGGTAGCAACATTTTGACTTATATACACCGATCCAGTAAGCGGATTGTTTTCGCCGTCAGTTCCCGGATCAAGCCGGCGAACATACACATCCACAAGGTTTTTAATGGTGAACTCATCTTTTCTCCCGACCTCTCTGTCGGCTTGTATTAAACCCAACTCAACATATCTGGCGAGTGACGTTTCGAAACCGGCTCCCATATCGATAATGTAATACGGCACGGCTCGCTTGGTTTTGCCCGGGTTTTCAGGATCATATACCAGGTCGGGATCACCACTGACTGTTTTCTCGCCTAAAGGTTTGTTCAGGGGAACATACGTGGCATCTTTGCGCCGGGGAACCGAATCGGCATTATAATGAATAAAAAAATGCCCGGTTTTGTATAGGTCGGGGTAGGTTTGTGCAAGTCCTTCGTTTTGAAACACGGTACTAAGCAGCAAAACGATAGCGAACGGGATAAAAAGTTTCATAACAGCAGAATTTGAAGAGGATTCCGGAATCATTTTTTTAAACCACCATCTGATCCATAAACAGGGCTTTCCGTCACAAATCAAAATTAAGTTATTTTAGGTGAGATGAGGCAAAATATTTCCCAAGCCCTTGGAAATCCTCATTAATGTTGGATCTTCACATAATAAAATGAAAAATCCTGACACAACATACATTGAATCAGGATTTTGATAAAATCTGAATTGACTAAAGCAGGATAACTGGTTTTACACCGCCTTCACCAGGAAATAATTCTTCTTCCCCTTCTGAGCCAGTATATATTTATTGTTCAGCAGATACGCGGAGGTAACCGTTGCTTCTTCGAGGGCTTTTTCCTTGTTTACCTGTACGCCGCCTTCTTTAAGCATTCGGCGTGCTTCGCCTTTGGATGCAAAAATTCCGGATTTCTCCGAAAGGAAATCAACCATCCCGATTCCGGCTTCCAATTCCACGCGGCTTATTTCACTCTGAGGAACGCCTTCGAAAACGCCTAAAAGAGTTTTTTCGTCAAGCATACGAAGGGTTTCGGTGGTGCCTTTCCCAAACAGAATTTCCGATGCCTGAACAGCCTGGTCGTATTCAGCCTGTCCATGAACCCGGAGCGTAAGATCCTTTGCCAGTGCTTTCTGTAAGGCGCGGAGGTGCGGTGCCTGCTCGTGTTCGAGTTCCAGGGCTTCTATTTCCTGCTTGCTGAAAAGGGTAAAAATGCGGATATAGCGTTTCGAATCTTCGTCACTGCAATTGAGCCAGAACTGGTAAAACGCGTACGGAGAAGTCTTTTCAGGATCGAGCCAGATATTGCCTTTTTCGGTTTTGCCGAATTTGCCTCCGTCGGCTTTGGTAATCAGCGGACAGGTAAGTGCAAAGGCTTCACCACCCGATTTGCGGCGGATAAGCTCGGTACCGGTGGTTATATTTCCCCACTGGTCGCTGCCGCCCATCTGAAGTTTACAGTTTTTAGTATCATAAAGATGCAGGAAATCGTATCCCTGAACCAGCTGGTAGGTAAACTCTGTAAATGAAATACCGGTTTCGAGGCGTTTTTTTACCGAATCCTTGGCCATCATATAGTTGACGGTGAGGTGCTTGCCCACATCGCGCAGGAACCCAAGGAACGAAAATTCCTTCATCCAGTCGTAGTTGTTTACTATTTCGGCGTGGTTGGGTTTTGACGTATCGAAATCGAGGAATTTCAGTAATTGCTCTTTAATGCACTCCTGGTTGTGGCGCAGAAGGTCTTCGCTCAGCAGGTTGCGTTCTTCACTTTTCCCTGACGGATCGCCTATCATTCCGGTAGCTCCGCCAACCAAAGCAAGCGGTTTATGTCCGCCAAGTTGCAGGTGTTTCAGCATCATGATCGAAACCAGGTGGCCGATATGCAGTGAGTCGGCAGTAGGATCGATGCCTACATAAGCCGTGGTCATTTCTTTTTCAAGCTGCTCAGCGGTGCCGGGCATTACATCGTGTATCATCCCGCGCCAGCGCAGTTCGTCAACAAAATTCATAAAATCAGTATTTGGGGTGCAAAGTTAGCAAAACATTCGATTGGCGTTGTTGTGGTAAAATCCCTGCATATTATTTTGATGTACTGGCTTACGTTCCATGCAATGATTTATCTGTCTTTTAATTCTTTTCTTTTGGCTTGACCCAAAAGAAACAAAAGGTCAAGGCTTATT
>CAZOXJ010000193.1:0-7261 GCA_964583325.1 uncultured Lentimicrobiaceae bacterium | reverse complement strand
GGTAAGTTTCCGGGAAACAGTATGCAGAAAAATTTTCTCCCGAATCCGTTCAACGATTTTATTTTCGCAATTATAATTGAGGAATACGGCGCAATCGGAGCTATAACCGTTCTGTTAATGTACCTTATACTGCTGTACCGCGGAATACGAATAGCCATAAGGGCGCCCGGCACATTTGGTGCGTTGCTCGCAATCGGGGTAACCATAAGCCTTATTATCCAGGCATTTGCCAACATGGCAGTGGCAGTTAACCTGGTACCTGTAACCGGCCAGCCATTACCCCTTGTAAGTATGGGAGGAACAAGCATATGGTTTACAAGTATTGCAATTGGAATTATACTAAGTGTAAGCAAAGAACTTGACGAAGTAGAAGAACCACTAACAGAAACAATTGAAGCTGAACATGCAACAACCTGAAAACATAAGGGTTATCCTTAGCGGAGGTGGCACAGGCGGACATATATTCCCGGCTGTGGCGATAGCCAATGCTATTAAAGAAGCAGTTCCAAAAGCTGAAATATTGTTTGTTGGGGCAAAAGGGCGTATGGAAATGGAGAAAGTACCGGCAGCAGGTTATCCAATTGAAGGACTGTGGATCAGCGGATTGCAACGCAGACTAACCACCGACAACCTGATGTTCCCTTTCAAAGTGGTTGCAAGTCTTTACAATGCAAGGAAAATAATAAAATCCTTTAAACCCGATGTTGTAATCGGTACCGGCGGTTATGCCTCAGGACCTACGCTCCGCATGGCTTCCTGGTTAGGAATACCAACTTTGATACAGGAACAGAATTCATTTCCTGGTATCACAAATAAAATGCTTGCTTCCAGGGCCGACCGTATATGCGTGGCTTATGAAGGAATGGAGAAATTTTTTCCCGCTGGCAAAATCAGGTTGACCGGCAATCCCGTAAGGAATGATATTGAATTTAACAGCAACACAAAGGAAGAAGCATTGATCCACTTCAACCTTCAGAATAATAAAACAACAGTTTTAGTTGTTGGCGGAAGTCTTGGAGCGCGGACAATTAACCAAAGTATGGAAGCCGGACTAGCCCGACTTGCTGAAGCCAGCATCCAGCTCATCTGGCAAACAGGAAAACATTATGCCGAAAAAGCTTTAACAGCAGTAAAAGAGTATCAGCAAAACGGAATTACAACTTCCCCTTTTATTAAAGAAATGGATAAAGCTTATGCTGCTGCTGATATTGTTATTTCCAGGGCTGGTGCCATTGCAATTTCGGAATTATGTATTACAGGTAAACCTTGCATTTTGGTTCCATCGCCTAATGTTGCCGAAGATCATCAAACAAAAAATGCCCGGGCTCTTTCGGATCAGGGAGCTTCTCTGCTGATTTCTGATAGGGAGGCACCTGAAAAACTAATTGAAGCAATCCTTTCGCTTGCATCGAATGTGAAAGAACAAGAAAAACTAAGTAAAAATATCAGCGCCCTGGCGAAACATAATTCGGCCCGCCAGATAGCAGGCCAGGTATTTGAACTTGCCTCTGAAACAAAGAAATAATACGGTTCATAAACATGACATTAAAAATCAAAGAACATATCATTTATTTCCTCGGTATCGGAGGTATTGGCATGAGTGCGCTCGCCCGCTATTTTATAGCCAAGGGATACCAGGTTCATGGATATGACCGTACTCAGACTTCGCTTACTTTGTCTCTTGAACAGGAAGGCATGATCATCCATTATGCAGAAGACATTTCTCTGATTCCTGCCAAAACCGGACTTGCTGTATTCACCCCGGCTATTCCTGCCGATAGCTTAGAATTATTGTACCTGCAAAAAAGTGGAGTCAGGATGATGAAACGCGCTGAAGTTTTGGGCATGTTATCATCCGAATATAAAACCATTGCCTGCGCCGGTACACATGGAAAAACTACTACTTCCACAATGGTTTCGCACCTGCTGCATACCTCGGAAGTAAAATGCCAGGCTTTCCTCGGAGGCATTGCACGAAATTTCGAAAGTAACCTGCTTATTTCCGAAACATCACGGTTTATGGTTGCCGAAGCTGATGAATACGACCGGTCATTCCTTCATTTGCATCCCTATATTGCTATTATTACAAGCATCGATTCCGATCATCTGGATATTTATGGAACTCATGATGCTATTATAGAGGCATTCAGCAGCTTTACCGGAAATATTGTTCCGGAAGGCTACCTGATTCTAAAAAAAGGTCTGACCCTGCCGCTTCGCTCTCCGGCTGAATGTAAAGTTTACTCTTACGCTGTTGATGAAGAAGCCGATTTCTATGCCTCAAACCTGCAAATTGAAAATGGGTTTTATCATTTCGACTTTAATTATCCGCATGGCCGAATCCATAATCTTACTCTTGGAATACCGGGGCTTTATAATGTAGAGAATGCAATTGCAGCGCTTGCAGCAGCTTTACTGGCAGGAGCTAAACCCGACGAACTGATTGAAGGACTTGCAACTTTTAAAGGGGTAAAACGAAGGTTCGATATCAGGCTGAACGAAAATAACCTGGTTTACATTGATGACTATGCGCATCACCCCGAGGAATTAAACGCCTGCATCAGTTCAGCGCGGGCAATGTTTCCCGGGCTAAAGCTTACAGGTATTTTCCAGCCGCATCTTTTTACACGTACCCGCGATTTCGCAAACGAATTTGCGCAAAGCTTAGCCCAACTCGATGAGGTTTTGTTATTGCCTGTTTATCCGGCACGTGAGCTCCCCATTGAGGGAATTAATTCGCAAATGCTGCTTTCGCTGATGGATCACAACAACAAGCACCTGGTTCAGAAAACCGATTTCCCTGAATATTTCGCAGTAAAACGCCCCGAAGTACTTTTAACCATGGGTGCCGGCGATATTGATACATTGGTTGATCCGATTGAAAATTTTTTAAGGACTCATAAATAAAACAGAATGAAATTATTGGTAAAAATATCGCTCATAGTCTTATGGATCGCCATAGCAACTGGTGTTGTGGTAATGATGAGCTTTGCCAATGCTACCCACGAAACTAAAACCTGCAGAGGGATTACATGTCGTATTGATTACCAGGGAGTTCAGCCACTGATCAACGGAACTGACCTTATCAATGAAATTAACCGCAAATTCGGGAAACCTCAGTCTAAAACCATCGGGAATGTTGATATTGCCGGTATAGCCGCTTTTGTTAAGAAAAATCCTTACCTCGAGAATACCGATGTTCTGCTTACAATTGAAGGTGATATTCTTGTTAAAGGCGATCAATGTATTCCATTAGCCCGATATTATACACCTGACGGGCAACAACACTACATTGACAGAAACGGGCGCATCATGCCTGTCAGCCCCGATTTTCCGTTTAAAATTATAATTGCAAGCGGATATATTGAAAGCCCGCTTAAAAACGGGAAGAATATTTTCGATGTACCTGAATCAAACAAGGTAACACGCGACAAGCTCAAGAACCTCTATGATCTGCATCAACTTGCAGGCATTATAACTTCGGACAGTACTTTAAACGCGCTGATCGAACAGATATATTTTACATCGAAAGGGAAACTGCAGCTTGTTACCAAAGCAGGAACGCATATAGTCTATCTCGGCGACACCACTGATGCTGCCGAAAAACTTGAAAACCTCAAACATTTCTATAAATACGGGTTAGTTAAAACCGGGTGGAATAAGTATGGGAAGATAAATCTGGAATATAAAAACCAAATAGTGTGCACAAAATAAATTTTAAAACTATGCAAACGGAAATCGTAGTCGGATTAGATATCGGAACCACCAAAATTGCTGCCATTGCGGGACGCCGCAACGAATTCGGCAAGATTGAGGTGCTGGGATACGGACATACTGAATCCATTGGTGTCCGCCGTGGGGTAATCACCAATATCGAAAACACCGTTAATTCCATACAAACCGCTGTAAAAGAAGCGCAGAACAATTCAAAAGTTACTATCCGAACAGTGAATGTAGGTATTGCCGGCCAGCATATTAACAGCATCCAGCACCGGGCAAGCACAATAAGGCATAATCCGGATACAGAGATAAGCCAGGAAGATATTGACCACTTTACCTCAAGCATATATAACCTGGCCATGAACCCGGGCGAAAAAATAATTGATGTACTGCCTCAGGAATTTATTATCGATGGAGAATCGGGTGTAAAAGATCCGAAAGGCATGCTGGGACACCAGATGGGAGCTAGTTTTCATATTGTAACAGCTCAAACCTCGGCAGCTCAGAACATCATGAAATGCATCGAGAAATCTGGTTACAATCTGCAGCACATGATTCTGCAACCGCTTGCCTCAGCTGAAGCAGTGCTGAGTGTTGACGAAAAAGAAGCCGGAGTAGTTTTGGTTGATATAGGCGGTGGAACTACCGATGTAGCCATTTATCTTGATGGAATTATCAGGCATACAGCAGTTATTCCTTTTGGCGGCGAAATAATAACTGAAGATATTAAAGCAGGTTGCAGCATAATTAAAAAACATGCCGAAGACCTGAAAGTAAAATTCGGGTCAGCCCTGGCCAGCGAAAACCGTGCGGAAGAAGTAGTAGCTATACCTGGCCTGCGAGGAAGAGCTCCTAAAGAAATTACGCTAAAAAACCTGGCCAAGATTATACAGGCCCGAATGGAGGAAATCATCGAAGCCGTGTATCAGGAAATCAAAAGCACCGGTCTTGAAAAAAGACTGATAGCCGGTATTGTACTAACAGGTGGTGGAGCCATGCTGAAGCATATTGAACAGCTCACCCAGTTTTTAACCGGAATGGATACACGCATAGGTTACCCAAATGAGCACCTTGCCAGCAATTCGGTTGAAGAAATGACCAGTCCGATGTATTCAACCGCCATTGGTCTTGTCCTGCTCGGAATGCAGCGTAGCGATGTATCACGGATTAAAAACGATGAAGAAAAGCCGGAAGAAACTGATCCAAAACCAAAAACTCCAGCGCCAAAACAGAATAAAGTTTCCGATTGGCTCGACAGGTTTTTCAGGGATGGAATCAGTTAATAATTAACAATTATTTTGTTAGTAAAAAAATGCACAACTGAAATCAACGATATTATTTAACATTTAATTTTAGGGGGAGAAAAATGACTGATATGCTTAAATTCGACAGGCCTGATGATCAGGCCCCAATCATAAAGGTAATCGGTGTTGGCGGCGGCGGCAGCAATGCTGTTGCGTATATGTACAAACAAGGGATCAAAGGCGTTGATTTTTATATATGTAACACTGATTCACAATCACTTAACAAGTGCGATGTACCTAATAAAATAAGGCTGGGAGCTACCGGCTTAGGCGCTGGAGCCAACCCTTCGGTAGGTCGCGATGCTGCTATTCAGATAGCCGATGAGATACGGGAAATCATTTCGCACAATACCTCTATGCTGTTTATTACAGCTGGAATGGGCGGTGGTACAGGTACCGGAGCTGCGCCGGTAATTGCACAGATTGCCCGCGAACTTGGTATCCTCACTGTTGGTATCATAACCAAACCCTTCGGTTTCGAAGGTCGTAAACGCGAACTTCAGGCTGTTGCAGGTATCGAAGAACTAAAAAAATATGTTGATACCACTCTTGTTATCTGCAACGACAAATTGCTCGATATGCAGGGCGACATGAAACTCAGCCAGGCTTTTGGTAAAGCTGATAATGTTCTTACCATTGCTGCAAAAGGTATTGCCGAAATCATCACAGTTACCGGCCGTATAAATGTCGATTTCGAGGATGTAAAAACAGTGATGCAGGGCAGCGGAAAAGCTATCATGGGTGCAGGTATCGCAAGCGGACCTGATCGTGCCATCAATGCGGTTGAAATGGCCCTGAATTCGCCATTACTCGATGATACCGATATAAAAGGAGCTTCCAATGTTCTGCTGTATATTACTTCGGGTAAAAACGAAATTTCGCTCGAAGAGCTGAACGAAATTACAGGATACATCACAAACAGAACCGGAGAAGATGCCAATGTGATCTGGGGCGATGGTGTTGACGATAACCTTGATGATGAAATTTCAATTACACTTATTGCTACCGGTTTCAACAAGCCTGTAGTAATCACGCACACGCTAAATGGAGTTAAGAATACACTTTATGAACCAGCAGTCGCTAAAGCTGAATCAATTACCGAAGTTCAGCTAATGGTTGAGCCGGTCGTGCTGACAAAACCTCTTACTGAACCAGTTAAAATAATGCCTGAGGTAAGTGTAAATAATACGGGCTATACACTTTTTACTGAAAATTCTGCCGAAAAGAAAGACGTATCACAGGAAAAAGAAATTCAGAAACCTGAGCCTTTTGAGGTAAAATCTTTCTTTCATCAGGAGCCAGAACTCGAAATTATCATGCCGGTAACCATGCCTGAAGCAAAAGCTCCTGTTCATGCATTCCGTTCAACGGAAATTCAGGAAAAAGAACAGGAAGAGAAATCCCAGGACCGGATAAATAAGCTTAAGAATCTGAGCCACAAACCGATCAGCGCATCCAATGTTGAAGAGATGGAACGCGTGCCCGCCTATATGCGCCGTAATGTTGACCTTCCGGATGCCAGCCAGTTAAACGAAAGCACTGTTTCGCGCTACACTCTAAGTACAGATAATAACAACAAAACCGGACTCAGGGAGAATAATTCGTTCCTGCACGATAATGTTGACTAATGCCTGCACGGAATAAAACCTGTCGCTTACCAGGGAATCAGATTATATTTTTAAGCCATTCAAGTTTTTAAGTCAGAATAATTACATAACAACATGGAACTCGAAATACTTATCAATGAGGATATAAAGCAGGCAATGATAAGCAAGGACAAGGAAAAACTTGAAGCCTTGCGTGCCATCAAAGCTGCTTTATTGCTCGAAAAAACAGGCAAGGACGTTTCGAGTGGTATAATACCTGAAACTGTTGAGTTAAAAATGTTGCAACGGCTTGTAAAACAGCGTCGCGAAAGTGCAGAAGTTTTTAAAGCACAGGGGCGCCCTGATCTGGCTGAAGTTGAAATCTTCCAGGCTGCCATTATCGAAAAGTATCTCCCTGAACAAATGAGTGATGATGAAGTAATTGCTATCGTAAAAAAAGTAATTGCCGACACCGGAGCCACAGGAATAAAAGATATGGGTAAGGTAATGGGTCTTGCATCTAAATTGGTTGCCGGAAAAGCAGACAACAAGCTAATTTCGGAGATCATCAAAAAGTTACTCCCTTAATCTAATCCACTCATATTCTCTTTGCAAAACAGCCCTGCAGTAATACTGCAGGGCTATTTGTTT
>CAZOXJ010000192.1:2904-7286 GCA_964583325.1 uncultured Lentimicrobiaceae bacterium | reverse complement strand
ATGTCATTTGATTCAGAATTTTTGGGAAAGTGGTATGGCGTAATTATTTATTAGAACCTTAATTACCCTATTACCCAGTAATTTGCCTCCAAATAGCTGACTACAACCCTGAAAAACCGCTGAAAAGCCTTACTTTTGCACGCCGAAAGCGGAAAGATAAAGAGAAGAGAATTTATGGTATTTAATAAAACAGTTTTTACCGGGGCCATGGCCATATGCGTTGCTGCTACTTTGTGGGGGCTCGACGGCGTTGTACTCACCCCGCGTTTATACAGCCTTGATATTGGAATGGTAGTTTTTATCTTTCATGCATTACCATTTTTGCTGATGAATATTTTCATGTACCGCGAATACAAGCACTTGAAAAGGTTCACCTCAGGAGATGTGCTGATGTTCTTTTTATTGTCGTTTTTTGGCGGGGCAATAGGCACTCTTGCCATTGTAAAAGCATTGTTTTTAGTCAATTTCAAGGCACTCACGGTCGTAGTATTATTACAAAAACTTCAGCCGGTATTTGCCATTACACTGGCTGCTTTGCTTTTAGGCGAAAAACTTAAACGTAATTTTTTGGGCTGGTCGGCGCTGGCAATAACAGCTGGATATTTCCTCACGTTTGGATTCCGTTTGCCTGATATGCACACTGGTGGACAAACGGCACTTGCTGCCGGTTATTCATTGCTGGCAGCTTTTGCTTTCGGAAGTTCTACCGTATTCAGCAAAAAGGTGTTACGGAAGTTTAGTTTCTTTACAGCAACTTTTTACCGCTATGCTTTCACTAGTATTCTGATGTTGTTGTATGTTCTTTCAACCGGAATGCTGAAGGGCATACCCGATATTAATAGTACTCAATGGGTTATATTTGCCATTATAGGAATTACAACAGGCTCAGGCGCTATATTTTTATATTACTTCGGGCTTACCCGCATACGCGCCATGCTTGCTACCATCTGCGAATTATGTTTCCCTGTATCTGCTATTATTTTCGATTATTTTATAAACGATAAAATACTAACGCCGGTACAATGGATTAGTGCCGCAGTGCTTGTTTTTGCAATTCTGAAACTTACGTTGGAGAAAGATTAATATTCAGTGTAGTTAACAGAAAATAGAAAAGCCATATATCCCGGGGAATATATGGCTTTAAACTTGTAAGGAGGTTTTTAATCAGCAAAATCTTTCAGTGTATCCATCAGTTTGCGACGGGTAAAGAAAATACGGCTTTTAACGGTACCTATCGAGATATTCAGATGATCGGCAATTTCCTTGTATTTATATCCCTGGTTGTGCATCTCAAAAGGCATACGCTGATCGGCATCCAGTTTCGAAATACTTTTCTTGATTTCCTTTTCCGAAAACCTTGAGTCAGGCGATGGGAAATCAGATTTACGCGGAATATTCAGGTAAAATAAATCCTCTGTACTATCAATAATAGTGTTCGCCTTTTGATTGCGACGATAGTTATTGATGAATGTATTTTTCATGATGGTATAGGTCCAGGCCTTTAGGTTGGTGTCGGCAGCAAATTTATCGCGGTTTGCCAGAGCCTTCAGATAGGTATCCTGAATAAGATCTTTTGCTTCTTCACGGTTCGATGTGAGCAAATTAGCATAATATTCCAGGTTTTGATAGAGGCTTATCAACTTATGATCGAATTCTATTTGTGTCATAGCTCAGCGTGTTTAAATTTTATGCTACAAAGTTAAACAACTTTATTTATATTTAGTCTAAATAAAGTTAAAAATTTGTTAAATCTTTTACCGCTGCTGATCAAAATAGTCTTGTACATTTAAAATCAGTTATTTAGAGCTTTTTAAAACTGTATCTAATATACGATATATTAGTGAACAAAGGTTGATTTTGTATGTTAATGAAATGTTATATTGTAAAAAATGACATATAATAGCCAGTAAATGAGGCACGTATCAGTTATAAATTGAAAATTTCAGTGGGCAAAAACTACAATTTCGATATAAAATCAGTGAATTCGTTGATGGATTTAAAAAAGGTGGCATTCGCGGGCAGTAGTTCGGAATTATGTTGAAGGCAGCTTCCACCCATCAATATTTGTTTGTTTCCATATAAAAGCTTGAATTCTTCGAAAAATGATGAAATTTCTTCGGTAGATAGATTTGCGGTGATTGAAGTAAGAAGGAAGTCGATTTTATGTATTTCGAAAATATCTTTTAAATTGACTAAAGGTACATTTTGTCCCAGGTAAATTACCTGGTGGCCTGCTTTCCGTATCAGGTAATACAAATACAACAGGGCCATTTCGTGATACTCATGTTCGGGGAGAAACAGCAGAAATGTTTTGTGATTGATCTTTTGATCGTGCTGGCCATCAATGGCCAGTATTAATTTTTGCCTGATAAGCTGCGAAATAAAGTGTTCCTGGGCCGGATTTACACTTCCTGTTTGCCAGAGGACGCCAATTTTTTCAAGAAACTGTCTGATCAAGTGTTCAAATGTATCATCAAAACCATTTTTAATTATGGCAGAGGAAGTGATTTTATCAAACCTTTGCTCATCAAGTTCAATCATTGCCATAACCAGGTTATCAACCAGATGGTCATTGTCAACGTCCTGGTTAGAGAGTTCCATAACACTTTTCGCTACTTCAGCTACCGACATACTCTGAATATTGGAAATCTTATAGCCAAATTTATTAAGAATGGCAACATTCATCAGATGGCGCAAATCTTCGTCAGAGTAAAAGCGGATGTTCGTTTCGGTACGCGAAGGATTTACAATGCCATATCTTTTCTCCCAGATGCGAATTGTATGCGCTTTAATGCCTGTAATCTTCTCCAGATCTTTTATTGAATACTTTATCATTGGTGTACTATAGTCTTTAACTAATGATTAACACATGATTATAAATTTTGTTTAATCTTTTTGTCAAAACTCTTAAAATTTTCATCTTAAATAAATAGAGTCGCTGTAATAACGTTGTCGAAATGTAAATTAACTTACAGATAAACAGGCGAATATGGATTTTTTTTTCATCATTTGTTAGTTTGGAATCAACTTTCAATAATTATCTGAAATCTGATTTATGAATATTGGATTTGATACTAAAAACTTTCGGAAATAACGTCAACTATATTTCCGTTAACCCGCACTTTAACTTTTACAGGTTTGGCTGAACTTATTTTGTACGAAACAACTTTTCCGTTAAGCCATTTACAATCAACTGTAAAACCTCCGCGGGCCTTAAGCCCTGTAAACGAACCTTTGGCGGCCCATTCAGCCGGAATAGCAGGTAGCAATTGAATTTCTCCTGCATGGCTTTGTATCAGCATTTCGGCCATTGCTGCCGGTAGTCCAAAGTTGCCATCCATCTGGAAAGGAGGGTGGTCGCAGAAAAGGTTAGGTAGAGTATTGTATGTGAGTAATCCACGGATCATTATTCCTGCACGTTCGCCTTCGCCAAGTCGCGCCCACAGTGCACAGCGCCACGGCCAGGTCCATGACCTGCGGCTGTCGCCAACGGTTGATTCAACGGTAAAAGGAGTTTTCTCATTTACACCATAATTGCCACTCCTGCTTCGCAACGACAGTATGGCAGCCTCCGCAAGCTCAGGTGTTTTCGTTATACTGATTTGCCGGCCCGGATAAACTGCAAATAAGTGCGAAGTATGGCGGTGCTGATCATTTGGATCATCACGGTCTTCCTGCCATTCCTGCAATTGACCCCATTTGCCGATCTTATTGGGCGCAAGTTTAGCCTGCATTTCAACAACTTCTGTTTGGAACGAAGTGTCAATTTGCAATGCCCTGGCCATTTCGAGGTAGTTTTGAAAAAGGTCCCAAATGATCTGCTGATCGTGCATAATGCCATCTTCGCGAGGACCATGCTCCGGCGACCAGCCATCGGGTGCCATTAGGGTTCCATCGGGCATCCTTTTCAGGCGGTCCTGCCAGAACTCGCAGATTTCCTTTACGATGGGATATGCAGTTTGTTTTAAAAAGTCCTGATCATTTGTAAAAGCCCAATGCTCATATACATGTTGCGCATACCAGGCACTTGCCGGAATATTCCATTCCCATCCGTTTCCGCCAAATATACTCTGACTGGTGCGGGCTGTCCAACCGCGTGTAGTTTCGCCAAACGCTTTTTTTGTTGCTAGCCGGCAGGAGGGACGACATGCATCAATAAAATCAATCAAAGGTTTGTGGCATTCGGAAAGATTGGTCGATTCCGCCAGCCAGTAATTCATCTGAAGATTGATATTGCTGTGGTAATCGCTTGCCCAAGGGGGTGTATTGCTGTTGTTCCACAACCCCTGCAAATTGGCCGGAAGACCTCCGGGACGCGAACAATTAACAAGCAGATATCGTCCGTATTGAAACATAATTTCTTCCAGGTCAGGATCTTTACC
>CAZOXJ010000192.1:0-2804 GCA_964583325.1 uncultured Lentimicrobiaceae bacterium | reverse complement strand
CGGGCATTAACCAAAAGTGTAAATGAATTGCATTTATCGAAAACCAGCGAATCGCCTTCAATCCGGGTTATTCCACCCTGACAGATGAAATGAACAACGGCAGCGTATTTTAATTTGTTTGGCATTTCGCCGTTAAAATACAGGCTGTTATTTGTTGAGGTTGTTTTGGCCCCCTGTGCGGAATGCAAAGAAATTTTACCGGAAAACGATCCTTTTTCTGATGACGAATACCGGAATACCATAACCTGATCGGGAAAACTGGCAAATGCTTCGCAGGTAAATGTTATGCCATTCTGTATATAACTGGTTGTGTGAACACCAGTTTCCAGATCTAACTTTCGCTGATAGTCTTTCACTTCATCTCTATTCGCAAAATGGATGACAATCTCACCGAAATTCCTGTAAGAACCAAAGCCGTGATCGCCGGTTTCATATTCGCCGTCCCAGTTGTTGTCGCCTGACCAAAGGCTTTGCTCGTTAAACTGGATTACTTCTTTTTCAACACCACCGAAAAGCATCGCTCCCATTCGTCCGTTGCCAATTGGCAGGGCTTGGGATGACCATTCTTTTGCCGGTTGGGCATACCAGAGTTCAACCGGTTTATATGTTTGCGCATGAGTTATTGAAGCAATTAGAAGCAGAAGCAGGGAAAAGAGGTTTTTATGTAATCTCATTTAAATGCGTTTTTTATTAAGCAATTACTTAAAACTCTGATTTCATTTAACATTGATCATTCCCTTAAGCCTGAAATCTTCGCTCGAAGATCCAATCAAAATTTCGTAGCGGCCAGGATCAACCACAAAATCATTTTTCTTTACACTAAAATACTTCAAATCTTCAATCTTTAACGACAGTTCAACATTTGCGTCTTTATTTTTAACGATATGTATCCGCTTGAACCCCCTTAATGATTTCAGGGGTTGTTCTTCCTTTGAATCTATGTTTCTGACATAGAGCTGAACCACTTCATCCCCGTCGAATGCACCGGTATTTTTAACGTTAAGCGAAATAGTTATGGTTTCACCCGGTTTAACCGAAGTTTTATCCATTTTTAAACCGGAATAGACGAAGGTTGAATAGCTAAGCCCATAGCCAAAAGGGAATAAGGGGCTGCCATTGAAATACCTGTATGTGCGCCCTTGCATATAGTAATTTTTGAAATCAGGCAGATCACTCACTGAGCGGTAGAAGGTAAGGGGTAATCTGCCTGCAGGATTGTAATCGCCAAACAGAACATCAGCCACAGCATTTCCACCTTCTTCACCCGGATACCAGGCCTGCAGTATGGCTGGAATATTATCATTTTCCCAGTTCAGTGCTATCGGACTTCCGCTCGTAACTACCATTACTATGGGCTTTCCTGTAGTTTTCAGAGCTTTCAATAAGCTGAGCTGATCTTTGGGTAAGTCGAGGCTGGTGCGGTCGCCACCTTTAAATCCATCAAGTTCAACTGACATTTCTTCTCCTTCCAGGTTGGCCGAAATGCCACCGTAGAACAGAATAACATCAGCCTGCGATGCAATATCCATAGCTTTGGCAAACAGTTCAGTGTTTTCTGCGGTTTCGTCGTCGCCCGAATCCTTTTTCCACTGAAACCTGATCCCTGCGTAATCGAGGCTATCGGCATATTCAATCCTGATTTTATATTCTTTGCCTTTTTCGAGCTTTGTCCTGAATGTTTTCATCACATTTTTCTGGAAAGGATTCCAGTTGTCCACTTTCATCTGATCCTCAAAAAATAACCTTCCCCTGTCGTCGGTAATAATGCCCAGAATATAGAATCCCGTTTCGGGTGGAGTGATGGTTCCGGTCCAGCGAACGGAAAAGAAATCGCTGTTCATGCCCTGCGCCGGGGCGTTTTTATCGAAATATGGGGCCATTTCCTGATCAACCCTTGTAACAGCAGGCTTGCCCTTAAGATCAGGGTTGTTAAAATATTCGCCCAAAAGCCCATTGCCTTTTCCTGAAGGAGGTTTCACGTATCTTGTTTCAACTGTTGTAAGGGCTCCTCCGCCATCAATAGGGGCAACTCCTTTGGTATAGAGGACTTTTATTCCGGATCCTGCTTTTTGTTGTATTCCTTTCAAAAATGTAACCGGGTTTGACGATTTGCCGCTGTAATTGCCATAGAGAATATCGTCGCGCATGATGTAAGGGCCTATTACAGCAATAGTTTTAATTTTTTCTTTAGTAAGAGGGAGTGTATTGCCCTGGTTTTTCAGCAGCACTATACTTTTGCGGGCGACCTCGCGGGCCAGTTCGCGATGAGCCGGTGCTTCAAGGTCATTATCAGTTACTTTTGAATAGGGGACATTTTCCTGTGGATCGAACATGCCGAGTTTAAACCTTGCCATCATTAACCTCGAAACGGCAATATCTATTTCTTTTTCGGTGATTAACCCATCTTCAACCGCCTTTTTAAGCGAAGCGTATTCGGCACCGCAGGTAATATCGGTTCCGGCTTTTACAGCAACGGCGGCAGCTTCGGCTTCCGTTTTTACATAATTGTGGCCCGTATAAATATCGGCTATGGCACCGCAATCGGATACAACATACCCTTCAAATCCCCATTTCTTTCGCAGAATGGAATCGAGCAAGAAGGCGCTTGCACAGCAAGGTACATTAAGGTAGGCTGAATAGGCTCCCATAACAGAGAAAGCCTTACCTTCCTTAATACACATCTCGAATGCAGGCAGGTATGTTTCGTAAAAGTCGCGGGTACTGGTTTCGGCATTGAATTTATGCCTCAATGGTTCGGGACCGCTGTGAACAGCATAATGCTTTGGGGTAGCAATTGTTTTAAA
>CAZOXJ010000191.1:0-7290 GCA_964583325.1 uncultured Lentimicrobiaceae bacterium | reverse complement strand
CCTGCTAATGTGAGTAAACGTTTTTTCATAACAAATATCAGATTTTATAAATTTTCATTCTACATTATTATCAAAGTTCGCATATTTTTTTCAAAAATAGTTCTATCGGAGTATAAATTGAGAAATCTATGTGACAGCCCTGATTTGGACTAAATATTGGTACAATCTAAAACAAACCCCAATGCAGATTAGTAACGTATTTACGAGACATATCAAGCATTGCAGCGTTTTATGTTAAATTTTATCAGACAACAATGATTTCGATAATAAAGTATATTACCCGATGCCTCTGGCAGTATATTTTAAATCAAAAACCGGTGTAAAACAGACTCCTTTTTAAATTCCTCGAGTTTTTCGTAAATCGAGGTAAAAAAACGATTGCATTCCAGCCCGGAAGTCCCGCTTATATGGTTTCCGGTCTTCATAATAATACGCAGTGCCTGCTCCACCTGGCGGCAGAAAACCGGGTTGGTAGTATAAAGTACATCCAGCGAGTTGTGAGTCATCATAATCCTGTTCACACCATCACGTTGCACAAATACCGTATTATCTATTAGAAGCACCTCGTTAATATAAACTTTAAAATTTTCGTCGCCGTCATTCATCAAACTCTGCCCGGGATGAAATTTTACTCCCAGCTCAGTTTGATCCTGCATATGCCTTATCAGTTCTTCAAATTTTTCAAAAAGCACGACCGCGTCTTGCTTGTGCTCAAAATATCCCGAAATACGGCAGAATTCAATCTGTTGCATCATACGCAAAAATGTTTCATGACACCATATTTCAACAGATTCAATTGTATTATACGCTGAAAGTAAGTTATTGCCAAGTTCAATCAATTTAACAGGAATATCATTCGGATTAAATTTTTTTTCATGATGATCAGGATAATGAAGCAACATTTTTTTCCAGAAAAAGATTTTAAACGCGGCCAACTCAGGGAAATCGAAATAATAAAATATGGGTAAATCCCTTGCCACCATCACCAATTCCCTATTGCGGGCAACTTTTAGCCGCGAAACTTCGGCAATCCTTAAGCGAAGCCATTCTTCAAACCCTGTTTCCTCCGCTTTTAGTTTAAAAGGCTGAAATAAAATATCAGCATTATTATTCCCGAAAAGCGAATCAATTGATATTCCATAGCGGTTACATAAAACTTTTATTTCTTCAAACGAAAGTTCCTTGTCGCCTCGTAGCCGCCGGTATGCACTGTCGTAGCTAAGTTCCAGAATATCCGCAATTTCATGAACTACGGAAATATGATCCGGCAACCGCCGCTTTATTGATTCAAAAAATAACTGCTGTATTGCTTTCCCCTTATTCATCTTGCAAATATTCAACACATTTTAAATCCGGAAATCAATCTGATAATTTTCACATCTATGCTTAAACACTGCTTTTCAATTTCATTTTCATTCAGAGAACAGGTATAAAGGAATTGCCACAAGGCATGAGAAAAAAAAGTTTGAAAGAACTGAAAAGCAATTTATTGAGTATAAGTACAACATCATAGCAATTGAGAACTCAGAGCATACCAAAAACAAGAAATAAAGCTTTTACTGATGCAGCAGACTGGTCGTATTTAGATTAACTGCAAGTAGTGATATACCCGGCTAGTGTTGAGGCAATCTATTTTTCAACGGATCGATGTGTAGTACTAAACAGAAGCCTGGATGGATATGCTGGAATGTAGAGTATAACATAAATTCCAGTGGAGAGAGGAACCCGAGAGAAATATTAGTTAAAGTTACAAAATTTAAAGCCTGAAAACAAGAGCATAAATTTTTATTTTCAGTGAAAAACTATTCTATATCGCTTAAACCATAAGGTTTATCAAACATATGCACTCTATTGCATATTAATAAATTATTTTAAAATCATTACAATTTTCTATTAATAACCATCTGCTTTTATTCATGCTTTATCGAAAATTGCAATAACACAGTAGAAATCTAATAGCTTTTGGGAATTTGCCGCGATTTCTGCAAAACATATGCTCCCTGCTGCTCAAATCAGTTTCATGTTACCATAACATGAGTCTAACTTTGTAGCTGTCAAATCATCTCAATTATTAATCCGTTGCGCTGCGCCTGTTCGCATAATGTTGATTTTAAATTATTTATCACCGCTGGTAGCAATAAAAGCAGGCACAGAATAACACAAAACCAAAAACTATGAAAACAATCAGATTATTGTTATTGATGGCAGCAATGCTGAGTATTGCATGCATCAGTTGTTCAAAGTACGAAGCAGAAGAGAGCAACGCACAGGAAGTTAAGGATTTACCGGCTCTTCCCAATGATATTAATAAAATCTGGAATCCGATTCAAACCTGGACTGAATATTTTCCGAATCAAACTGCCCTGGATGCCAATTGGCAGCTTTACGGAAAGCCAAGCCCAAAGTGGGTTAAATTAGCATATGGTAAACAAGGACTATTTGATAATAACGGCCCCTCTCCCACAAAGAATTGTGCTGTTTCTAATCTCAAGGTTGGTAAACATATAGGATATACTGTTGAAGGAGAAGTTTTACTTCAGATCCTTGATGCAACAGGCTCATGTATATGCCCGGGAATTGCCGTATCGCGCGATCTGCTTCCGATAGTGAATGCTCAAAATGAAATCGCAATCAGTACTTCCATAAAATTGGTTTTCGCCGGCGACAATGCAATCTGGTTTCCAGGAAAGCTGAGAGGGCACACCTGGTTATTGATGGAAATATATGGCGAAAATGGAAGTGTAGTTTCATCGGGATATCTCCATGCTGATGAATATGCCAACAGTTGGCACAAATTAAAGATTGAGGTTACCTCCGAAAGATTCGTTAAGTTTTATTGCGATAACAAATTGCTGTGGGCTCCGTTGGTTCGTGTACACCCTGATATGATGAACGACAAGAAAGTGGTTTTGGGATATACATCGGATGGCAATCCGATGACCTTAGCCGGCGTTGCCTACCACAATTGGGTAAAAGTAACGTTTCCGGTTGGACCTGAATTTTAAAAACGAATCATCAGTTTAAAATTATGCTAACTGACTGAAAAACAATTGAAATTGTAAAAGGTCAGTCGCAAAATACCCCGCTCTTACGCAACGATATGAATAATGAGATTATTGAGCGGGTTATTGTTTAATGCGTGATGTCCGTCTCGGTGGGTGCGGGGGCGGACATTTCCTTATCAAGTGGCAAAATTATCAGGTATTGCAAAGAGTTGGTGACGATAGCAACATACCTCCCCCGATTCAATTTAAAAGCGCGAACGAAATCCATACATCTCAGGCTAAATACTATGCCGTTAGCCCATAGCGGCTTAAACCAAAACGCTTAGATTCCAATAAAAACGATCACGATATTTGTGGCACCGGTTTCATTCATACAATTACATATCAATAAATTACACTGAAACAGTAGACAGTTTTTATTAAAAACTACCAGTTCATATTCATGTTTTCGCAAAATTTACGAAAACACAGCAGAGATTCAATAAGTGATGGCGTTTAACCGCAATTTTCGCAAAATACACAGACCCTGTTTGCGGAAATCCGTTTCATGATACCATAAAGTGAATCTAAATTTGTTGCTATAAATTAATCTCATTCATTAATCCGTTGCGCTGCGCCTGTTTGCATAATGCTGATTTTTAAATATTTATCACCGCTGGTAGCAATAAAAGCAGGCACAGAATAACACAAAACCAAAAACCATGAAAACAATCAGATTATTGTTATTGATTGCAGCAATAGTGAGTATTGCCTGCATCAGTTGTTCAAAGTATGAAGCTGACGAGATCACTGATCCGCAGTTAAAGAATGTACCGGCTCTGCCTAATGTTATCGATGAAAACAGGATTCCGATTCAATCCTGGACCGAGAATTTTGCATCTTCAAATTCATTAATTACCAATTGGAAACTATTCGGAAAACCCAGTCCGAAATGGGTTGCATCTGCTTTTGAAACGCAAGGTCTATTTGACAATAACGGGCCTTCGCCTACTAAAAATTATGCTGTTTCTAACCGCCTGGTAGGGAAAAACAAGGGTTATACTTTAGAAGGTGAAGTCATGATCAACATCACAAACTATGACGGATCATGCGTTTGCCCGGGAATAGCTTTATCTCGTATAATAAAACCAGTGCAAACTTCCGATATCGAAATACCAACCAGTATTTCAATGAAAATCGTATTTGCAGGATATAACGCCACCTGGTTTCCAAAAGATGTCAGAGGACATACCTGGTTTGTAATGGAATTATATACTGAAAATGGGAATGTTGTATCATCGGGTTATATCCCGGCTGATGGGTATGCTAATGCATGGCATAAATTAAAAATAGAAGTTACTGAAGCAAGGTTTGCAAAGTTTTATTGCGACAATAAACTTCTCTGGGCTCCATTTGTGCGCCTCAATCCATTAATGATGAGCGATAAAAATGTTGTTCTTGGGTATACTTCCGATGGGAACACTAAAACTATGGCTGGAGTTGCATACCACAACTGGGTAAAGGCAACATTTCCGGTTGGACCTGAATTTTAGTTATAAAGAAACACATATCGTAACAAATCTATTGACTGAACCGGATAAAAAACAGTTTAAAAACTGAGCACGGTCAGTCGAAAAATACCCCGCTCTTACGCAACGACATGAATGAAGAGAAATTCAGCGGGTTATTGTTTACAGGGTGATGTCCGTCTCTGTGGGTGCGGGGGCGGACATTTTTTTTGAATCAAAACAATCTATTCGCTATCGCCATATTCACATTAATTGCACTTCAACAGAAATAACCAATTTCGCGCAAAACTCAGATTATTCATTTTGATAGCCTAGCCTTCAATCCAGCTGATAGCAGCGTCGTAGGTACTGAATACTTCAACGTTTACCGGGTAAAAGGATTTAATATGCAACCCGAACATGGTTGAGAAAGCAACTTGCTGTGGTGTTGATGTGAGTAATGCAAACTTGCGAATGCTATTGCTGCGGGGCATAGCTTCGAAAAACCCGATAATTTTCGGGAGCTCTTTCACCTCCATACTAAAAAAAGCCTGTCGCAGATCGATCAGTACAGGATAATCAGGCTGGTAGTCGCTGTTGCTCCAAAGGAGGTTTAATTCAGTCTGCAATATTTCGGTAGTAAAATTTCCGATAAAAGCTGAAAAAGCAATTTTTCTTGGATGGATAAATTTATACTCAACCTTGCCTGATTTACTATCCCCATTCAGCAGAACGGGAGCAACTGCTGTTTCGCTGAGTGGCAGGGAGAAACTAAAAGTACTGCCTTTGCCTTTTTCGCTTTTTAACCAGATTTGCCCTCCATTTCGTTGAACAAGGTCTTTACAAAGCAGCAAACCGAAACCTGTCCCTTTTTCGCCTGCTGTTCCGGGGGAAGATCCTATTGCGTCGATCCTGAAAATTTTATCCTGTTTTTCTTTTGGAATACCAGTTCCGTTATCAATGACAGAAATTACCGCAAATAAATCATTAATTTCTGCTTTAATTCTGATGTTTCCTTCGGTATTAGTAAACTTAACTGCATTATTCACAAGATTGCGTAAAACAGTTAATATTGCAAATTTATCGGCAAATGCAGTTATTTCATCAGGGCACTCGACTGTAATAGTAATATTTTTAGCTGAAGCTTCATCGGTATGCGCGGCAACAATTTCAGAAACCAGCTCCGTAACCGGAAACAGTTCTTTTTTCCTTTCGCCACGTCCCATCTGCACCGCCGACCAGTCGAGCAGATCATTCAGCAATTGAAACGTTTGAGTTGTAGAAGCATGCAGCGTGGAAGAGATTTCAAGAAGTTCATCTTCATCGAAATCTTTAATATTATCAACCAGGAGTTCCGAGAGTTTCATCATCGAACCTAAAGGGCTTCGCAGGTCGTGAGCCATAATCGAAAACAGTTTATCTTTTTCCCTGTTTACGAGTGCCAACTCCTGATTAATCCGCGCCAGAAGCTCTTCCGCTTTTTTGCGTTCCGACATTTCAGCATGAAGTCCTTCGTTGGCATTACTTAACTCAGCAGTTCGCTCTTCAACCTTACTTTCGAGCTGAGCGTTTATCATCCGCATTTCCTTGGTTAACTTGATATTATCGGTGATAACAAGATACTGATGAATGATAAAAAGAATAATAACAAGTGTAATCATAACCAACGAGCCATGAAACAGCACAAACGACTGGTTTAAAACAAAAGCCAGCAACAGCCCTATGACGGTTATCAGAAAAACACCCGGCAGATACACGATCCAGTTTCCTTGCTTAAAAGCCGCAACCTTTTTAACACTCTCCGGCTCTGGTTGCCTGAACCTGATTTCTTTATACCCGATTAAACTGGCCACCATCAGAAAAGCGTAGAAGAAATAATACCCGATATCAACTAAATAATCATCAATTACAGGCGAATACAAACTGCTGATAATATAAAACGAATCGCTCAATAAAATCAGAAATGAGGATGCCAGCAGCAGGCTCAATACTTTCTGAATACTTTTATTTTGATAGGTAAAAAAAAGTATCACAATCACCCAAAGGAGAATTAAGTCAAGAACCGGGTAAATAAACACCATTAGCATGGTGAGTTTATCGAAATTCAGGTCAGCGTTACCGGGAATAAACAACAGTGTTAAAAAAATGACAACAGCCGACAGAAACAAAATACTTATTTCGATAAAAACCATGTTGCGTCGCCGCGAGGGAGGCTGCGAACCCGGAATAGTTAATGCGGCAGCTATTAACAGTAATGTTGCAGTTATATAAAAAATATCGCCAACTGAAATAAACGGATCTACTTTCATGCTCAGCAACACAAGGTATGACGCGTCGCCAAGCACCCAGGCCGCCATACTTAACCCGATAATGAGTATGGTATGTGTAAAAATGTATTTCTGCTTTCGCGAAACGAAATATATGATGGCAATACCTGAAAAAGCGAACACGGCTATAGTTAATCCGAATACAGCATTAAAAATCCCTTCTGCTTTTGAAGGCAATAAAAGATTGACAAATATATTAACAGCAATAACAGCGGTACTGATAATCAAAATACGAACAGACTTTGTGCGGTCGAGAATCGTTGTTACAGACATACAATCATCGCTATTTGTTAAACTTCCGTAAACCATAGCATAACAATGATTTAGCGAAAGTGCAGGATTTGATTTTATTTATTTGAACTCAGGTCAACACGCTAATCCGGAATTACGGACTTATAATTTTCAAAAATACAAAGAAACATTATCCTTTCAACAAGAATTAAGACAGACAGTTCACTTTCAAAGTGCAGG
>CAZOXJ010000190.1:2178-7304 GCA_964583325.1 uncultured Lentimicrobiaceae bacterium | reverse complement strand
CTCTCTCTCTCTCTCTCTCTCTCTACAGAAATAAGTTATTCCGGATTGTATAGTAAAAATTATCGATTTCATTTAAAACGCTTTATGGTTTTTCGGTAAATAGCATAAGTACTAATGAACCTTCAAATATATAATTATTTTTAATATGAGTGAATTTTTAATAAATCTTTATAACACGGTTTTCATTTTGTAATTTTAAAACCCCAAAACAAGAGATAGTATGAAAAATTTCGCAATAATCCTCGCCGGTTGCGGCGTTTACGACGGTGCCGAAATACATGAAGCCGTAATGGCCATGTACGCCGTAATGAAAAGCGGAGCAGAATATCAATTGTTTGCACCCGATATTGCCCAGCATCATGTGGTGAATCACCTTACCGGCGCCGAAATGCCCGAAACCCGCAATGTGCTGGTTGAAAGTGCACGAATTGCCCGGGGCAAAATCAAACCGCTTACCGATCTCGATATGCGCAGTTTTGATGCGCTGCTATTCCCCGGAGGTTTCGGAGTTGCCAAAAACTTATGTTCGTTTGCCTTTAAAGGTGCTGATTGTGAAGTTCATCCCCAGGTGAGTAAAGTGGTTCGGGAAGCGGTAAGCCTGCGCAAACCGGTTGGCGCTCTTTGTATTTCGCCGGTTATCCTCGCCAAAGTTTTAGGTGAAGTGGAAATTACCATTGGCAGCGACACAGGCACTGCTGCTGCCGTTGAGAAAATGGGAGCAAAACATAGAAACACCTCTCACGGACAAGTTGTAACAGATACCAGGCACAAAGTATTCACTACACCCTGTTATATGCTCGATGCCACTATTTTGCAAATTGCGGAAGGAGCCGACAATTTAGTAATGGCGATGCTTAAAGAGATGTAATCTGAGTCCCAGATATGCCCGATCTTTCCTATAAAGTGGATGTGTTGTAAGATATTGCTTAAACAACCAGTGTTGGATTTCCAATCAGTATTGTTTTAAGACGTGACTTTTGTTTCCTTTAAGGCGGGAACCCTGCTATATAGCGCGGAGTAGCTTCTTTTTATAATAAATCATGTAGTCAGCCGTCCTTCTTGAGGAGAAGGTGCCGCAGGCGGATGAGGTGAAAATTGAAGGAGATTAATCTAACTAAAGCACTCGTCAAAGCCGATTCTTCACCATCTCCATCACTTCCCCATGATCAAAAGCCAGCGGAGGTAATTTATCCAGCGGAAACCACCGTGCATTTGCAGCATCATCGCCTGCTTCGGGTGAGGCTGTATTTTCATCAGCATACCCTATAAACACAGTTGTAATAGTACGGTGGCGCGGATCGCGGTCCACTTTACTGAAAGTGTGAAACTGCTCAAGTTTGATTCCCGTAATTCCTGTTTCTTCCTGAAGTTCGCGCAAAGCAGCATCTTCAAGCGTTTCGTCCATATCTAAAAAACCTCCGGGCAGCGCCCACATTCCTTCAAAAGGCGGATGTTTGCGTTCGATTAAAAGTACTTCCGGTTGATTATCAAATGTTTTAATAACAACAATATCAGCGGTTACCGCCGGACGGGGATATTCGTAGCAATAGTTCATAGAATAAAAATATTATCGGTTGTGTTTGCTTGAGTTGAGCTTTCTTTTTTACCACGGAGGCACGGAGGGCACAGAGTTTCACGGAGTTTTTTTTAACCACTAAGGCACTGAGGGCACTATGGTTCACAAAGAAATTATTCTTTCAGGATAGTCTGTCAACGCAAAATTCTCAAACTTCCTCTCCGTGTTTCTCTGTGGTCTCAGTGCCTCCGTGGTTTACTATTGACACTAAAAACCATTATTCCTCCTCCTCTTCAATATTTGTATTTCCAGTTTCAATCCTGGATGCTCCGGCTACTACCAATACGATTTCACCTTTAGGTGGATGTGCCTTGTACCATGCGGCAAGTTCGGTTAACGTTCCGCGCCGGTTTTCCTCGTAAATTTTTGTTAGCTCGCGCGAAACACATGCCTGTCTCTCAGGTCCGAGATGTTCGGCCAACTGTTCCAGACTTTTCACTAGTCGGAAAGGCGATTCGTACAAAATAAAAGTATATGGTTGCTTTGCCAGTTCCTTCAAACGGGTTTGCCGGCCTTTTTTATGGGGCAGAAATCCTTCGAACAGAAAACGGTCACTTGGCAGTCCGGAGTTTACCAAAGCAGGAACAAATGCTGTTGGACCCGGCAGGCATTCCACGTCAATACCGGCTTGTATGCAGGCACGTGTAAGTAAAAACCCCGGATCGGAAATTCCCGGCGTACCGGCATCCGAAATCAGCGCCATAGTTGTGCCTTCTTTAATCTGCCGCACCAGGCTTTCGGCCATTTTATGCTCGTTAAACTGATGATGGGCCAGCACTTTTTTATCAATTTCGTAATGGCGCAAAAGCTTTGAAGAAGTCCGGGTATCTTCAGCCAGAATAATATCAACTTCCTTCAGAATCCGTATTGCCCTGAGGGTTATATCCTCGAGGTTGCCGATAGGGGTAGGAATCAGGAAAAGTTTCATGGCTCAGGAGTTAGATTCAGGGGTTTGGGATTATCGGAGAAAAAGCTTTTTGTTTCTTGAAATGATATGCGGATAAATATTTGTAAGCTGAATACAGGATTACCAGAACAAAAGTAAAGCATTGCAACGAGGTATTCAAAACGAAAATATCCGGATATGGGGAGCAATTAATCACCTTTCACCAGGGCTGCAGCACCCAGCAGTGCTATATTTTCAACTTGCGAGTGCTGTATTTTCAATTTCTTAATTGTTTCAGGAAACTGAAAATCAGCCATAGCTTTTTTCATTGAATCTTCAAAAAATGAATATGCCTTTGCAATGGAACCACCTAATACGATCGCTTCAGGGTCGTAGGTATAAACAACCGCTTTCATTACGTTACCAAGATGTAAACCATAGTCGGCCCACAATTTTAAAGCAGTTTTTTCACCCATTCCCGCTTTGTTATAAGCTTCCAGCGCAGTAGTTCGATGCATGGATTCGAAAAAAGTACTGCTGGTATAAAACTCAAAATTTCTATCCAGATAAGGCAGAGACCCGATTTCGCCTGCACCGCAATTACTGCCGGAATAAAGTTCGTTATTGATGATAATACCAGCCCCGAGTCCTGTGCCAAGTGCCAGGGCAACAAAAGAGGAGAATGACTTTGCTCCGCCATACCGATGTTCGCCCAATGCGAAACAGTTTACGTCATTATTGATGTAAACAGGAATTTTGAATTCTTTCTCCAGGATTTTTTTTAGCTCTACCCTTTTCCAGGAAGGGATGTTTACAACATCAAATACAATACCATTTTCAACGTCAACCACTGAAGGAACTCCTATGCCTATTCCTTTCACAGCGGGGTTTACTAATGGAGCAACAACCGAAACAAGCTGCGAAAGAGTCTTCTGCAGCGAATCCTTTTCAGTTAAGAAAGCATGTTTCACTGATAGAATTGCGCCTGCTTCTATTAATCCTGCCCTGATATTTGTTCCGCCTAAATCAATGCCTATTTTCATCTCATCGTAATTTTGTCTGAATACAAGGTCTCTTCTATCGCCCAAACGAATCCATAAAATCCCTCATCAGCCTGAAAATATCATTGTATTCCGAAAGCGGTAGTTTGCTGCTTTGATCATCCGGATTGTGGTATTCGGTAAATTCCTTGCCGAGGGAGTAGATAAATACTGCCGGAACGCCTTTCTGGTAAAAAGGGCAATGATCGCTGTTACACGATTCGCCCCGCTCCTTCACCGTAAGGATGTATTCGTTATCGGCATTTAGTTGCACCATGCGCTCGTACTCATCCCTGAATTTTGTGGCATTAACCATCGTTATTCCTTCGCTTCCGGTGCCAACCATATCGAGGTTTACCAGGAACTTTACCTTTTTCAGATCAACGGGCGGATAGGCGGCACAGTATTTTGCCCCCATCAATCCAGCTTCTTCGCCACTTAAAAGGATGAAAGCTATCGAATAGTAAGGCTGATTTCCCGGCTGCGAATAATGCCTCGCCAGATCGGTAACCATGGCTGTTCCGCTGGCATTATCGTTGGCTCCCGGATAATACACCTCGCTTCCCATCCTGCCGAGATGATCGTAATGCGCCGTGAAAACGAGGAAAGTATCAGGCTGAACCTTACCTTTTACAAAACCCATTACATTCGATGTTTTGTGCTGAGGTACAAATTCCGATTCCACTTCAAGAGTGAAATCTTTCAGTTTCGTCGGCAGTGCTTCACGTTTCAGGTCAATTACGGTATAATTTCTGACCCTAAAACCAATCATAACGCTTCCTGTGAGTTTTGTATCACTTACGTATATAAGCCCGGGAGCTTTAAGGAAATTATAAAACTTCAGCGAATCGCACAGCGCCAGCGCTTTTTTATCAGTGATCCCTTTTTTATCAATAAGTATAAACTTTTTACTGTAGTCGCGCGACGAAAATTTCTTTAGCTTTTTGGCATCAAGCAGAACTTCAGGTGTAAGCGCTACAACTTTGTATGTTCCTTTCATATCTGGTGTTGCAGCCCAAACCTGGAAATCGGAACCGGCCTGCAGCTTTTTGCCATTGGCAAAAGCCTCAAGTTTTCCAGGCAACGTATTCATCGGGAAAGTGTAGGATTGTTGGTAGCCATTTGCTAGTGGGAGCAATCCGTGTTTCTCAAATTCAGCAGATAAAAACTGCGCTGCAATCTTATCTCCATCAGCCACATAACCGCGGCCATGCATTCCCGGAGCAGCCAAAGTATCAATCAGCGCACGCGCATAATTCAGATCCTGGGCAACAGCCATCTGCACAAGCAAAATAAGTATGACAGGTAAAAGTTTCAGCTTCACTCGACGATTTTTGGTATCAATATTTTTATTTTATGTGAAAAGTTTCATGTTTCAAGTTTCACATTTTCTTCTGAAACCAGAAACTCTTTAACCCCTAAATCCAACCCCCAAACCCTATTAAATAAATCTTCTCTTCACAAAATCCTTCAACCTCTGCAGTGTTTCAGCTTTATTCTGCCATTCCGCCGAATGGTATTTCTGCAATATCCATCCAGCTTCGTCAGCATTAACGGCTTTGTTAATACGCGCAATGGCCTCTTCATACTGAGCCGGGTTGTTACCGAACAATTCGTTTATAAA
>CAZOXJ010000190.1:0-2078 GCA_964583325.1 uncultured Lentimicrobiaceae bacterium | reverse complement strand
CCTGCCGGAACGTATAACTGGTTGTATCGCGAAACTACTTTTCTGATCAGATTATCGGCATCACGGGTTAAAAGGTTCAAATCCATTTTATTGTCAATAGTTTATGATTATTTTTAAAACAGGCAATCTGTTTATGTCATTTGTAAAAATCTTTTTCAATAGGTATTTCAATCTTTTTTATCACTTACCCTATTGAACATGTGCTGTTATGTCTATTTCTGCTTACAAATCTTCTTCTGCTTGTGGCGGGTTGACGCTGCTAAGAAACAATTATTTCATTAAGTTTGCGTTCCATAACAAGGGCTAAAATTAGCAAAGAATAAACTACGCGGCATATGTTTCTTGAAAAATCCACTAACAATCCATCACAGAGTAGAGGCGGCTGGATCGAAGTAGTTGTTGGTTCCATGTTCTCGGGTAAAACCGAGGAACTGATCCGCAGGCTCAACCGTGCGCGGATTGCAAGGCAAAGGGTGGAGATTTTCAAGCCGGAAATAGATAAACGTTATGATGAAACAAATGTTGTTTCGCACAACGAAAACAGTATCCGCTCCATTCCTGTTCAAAATGCATCGCAGATTTTACTCTACATCGATGGAATGGATGTGGTTGGTATTGACGAAGCGCAATTTCTTGACGACGATCTTCCGGCAGTTTGCAATTACATTGCCAACCAGGGTATCAGGGTTATTGTGGCCGGTCTGGATATGGATTTCCAGGGGAAACCCTTCGGGCCTATACCGGCACTGATGGCAACGGCTGAATATGTTACCAAAGTTCATGCAATATGTATGCGCTGCGGCGACCTGGCGCACTATTCGCATCGGACTAATGCCAGCGAAAAGCTTGTACAGCTTGGCGAGAAAGATAATTACGAACCCCTTTGCAGGAAATGTTATACGGATTCGAAAACAGGGTTTAAAGACTGACAAGGCGACTAGGTGAGATGAGACATGGCGAGGGGAGACAAGGCGAGGGGAGACAAGACGAACTTCAGTCTGCCTTCTTCCAACTCCGGTCTTCCGACTTCCGACTTCCGACTTCGGTCCTCCAGCCTCCTGACTCCTATTACTGCCTGATATCATATTCGACCAATCCGATCAAATCAAAAAACCAACCCCAACCCTAACACTTCATTATGAAAAACATTTTCCTCATTGCCATAGTATTGCTGGTTATTGTGTCCTGCACATCAAAACCAAAGGATACACTGGTTACTATTTCGACTTCATACGGCGATATTGTTGTAAAACTTTACGACAGTACCGCAAAGCATAAGCAGAATTTCATAAACCTGGCTGAAGCTGGCTATTTAAACGGGACCTTGTTTCACCGGGTGATCGAAAAATTTATGATACAGGGTGGCGATCCTACCTCCCGAAATGCCAAACCAGGTATTTTGTTAGGCGATGGCGATACCAATTATACAGTACCTTTCGAGTATGTGCCTTCCTATCTGCATAAACGTGGTGCCTTTGCCGCTGCCCGCGAAAACGACGACGAAAATCCGTTGAAAGCCTCCTCCGCATCACAGTTTTATATTGTGCAAGGCAAAGTTTTTAATAACGACGAACTCGATGCCGTTGAACTTAAAGTGGAGCGCCGCACCAAGCAATACATTATGATGGATTTGCTGAAAAAAGAAGGCAAGGAGGACGAACTGAAAGCTTTCCGCCAAATGGTGGATCAGCGCGATACTGCCAATATCCGTATAACAATCGAAAAATACCGCAATGCTGTTGAAGCCCAGTATCTTCGCACAAAACCCTGGGAAATAACCGAAGAACAGCGACGTATTTATACCACCGTCGGCGGAACGCCTCACCTCGATGGCGCTTATACCGTTTTTGGTGAAGTTGTGAGTGGCATGGAAATTGTAGATCAGATTGCTGCTGTTAAGACTGACACAAACGACCGACCGGTGAAAGATATTCCGATGACCTTTAAAATCAAAAAGTAAAGTTCCAAATCCCAAGTTCCAAAACCCAAATTCCAAGGACCAAATCACAAATCACGAATCACAAATCACGAATCACGAATCACAAATCACGAATCACAAATCACGAATCACAAATCAC
>CAZOXJ010000189.1:0-7315 GCA_964583325.1 uncultured Lentimicrobiaceae bacterium | reverse complement strand
AAATTCAATACAGAACTGTCTTTACAAAACATTAAAATACAAACTCATATGAAAATCGTAAAACGAATTATCAGCCCCGCTCTTTTTTTAATTCTTGCAATTGCATTTACTTCCTGCGATAAAGGTCCTGTTTCCGAAACGTACCTTACCATAAAGAATTCAACCTGGGACCGTTTTGATATCAAACAATTTGATATTCCGGTGGCTGAACCCGCACAGACCTATGATATTACGCTTGTTGTGCGTTGCAGCGATAAATTTCAGTATGACAAACTACCAGTATATGCAATAATAACCACACCCTCAGGCGAAGAACGCATGCGCGAAGTGAGCGTACTTGTTCGTGAAAATGGCAAAATGATTACCCAGCCTGAAGATACAAAATCAGAAGCGCGACTGGTTCTCTGGAAAGGCATCAATATGGCCGAAAAAGGGAATTGCAAAATCACACTCGAAAATATGATCCCAAAAATTCAAACCGATGGAATAAATGAAATTGGGATTGTGGTAACGAAGTCGGAGTAAGCAGGGCCTGGGAATATCGTCATTCTTCAAACAATTTTGCTGAAAGTTTCCGAAAGTTTACTATTTCAGTTTCGTTCTGTAAAAGTTCTATATCGCCATCATATGTTAAAAAGCTTCTGGGAATTCGATCCGGATACAATTTTTTAATATAGCGTATTCCTTTCATGAAATCCGGATGGTAAGTTTGAGCTGACTTAATTTCGATCGGGATTAACTCATTTGCCCTTTTATAAACCAGATCTATTTCAGAGTGGTGGCTGTCGCAAAAAAAATACAAATTATGGTCGAATCCTTTATTATACCTGTATTTTACTGCATCCATAATTACCATGTTTTCAAAAAGGGCACCGTACAATGGATCACGTGCCACCTGTCCGATATTTTCAATACCAAGCAGATAACAAGCCAGCCCGGTATCATAAAAGTATAGTTTCGGCGATTTAATAAGCCGCTTATTTATATTATCGTAATATGGCTGAAGCTGCATTATTACATAAGATGCTTCCAGAATTGAAATCCACGACTTAGTTGTTGATACAGAAACACCTGTTTCGCCAGCTATTGCTGAAGCATTAAAAAGATTGCCTATACGACCGGCACATATCCGTACAAATTTCTGAAAGAGGCTGAGATCTTTTATCTGGAGCAAATGCCGCAAATCCCTTTCAAGATACGTTTCGTAATAATTGCGGTATGTTTTGGTCGGGTCAGCCAGGCGACTATGAACAACCGGGTAAAACCCATTAAAAATAAGTTCACTGGTAAGCATTGTATCATGCGAAGAAAGTTCTTTGAGGCTTAGAGGCAGTAGCTTAAGTATTGCTGTACGACCAGCGAGCGATTGTGTAATTTTATTCATCAGCAAAAACTGATTACTGCCGGTAAGGATAAACCTTGACTTTTCCCTGTTTTCGTCCACTATTTGTTGTAAGTACGAAATCAGATCGGGTACATGCTGCACCTCGTCCAGAATGGCACCATCGGGTATGTTTTTCAGGAACGCCCTCGGATCGGTATGGGCCATCAGACGGATATCAGGATTCTCAAAACTGAAATAGGGCAGATTAGGGTATTTATGACGGGCAAGTGTGGTTTTGCCCGACTGCCTGGGCCCGGTGATTACAAATACAGGATACTGGCTTTCGAGTTTATCCAGTTCAGCTTCTATTTCCCTGTGTATATACTCCATGTTTTGTGTATATTTATAGTTGCACCACAAATATACACAGTTTTTCGCTAAATATAAATTTGCAGAAAAATATTGTGCATTATATCAGCGTTGCGCAAATGGATATGGAATGAATAATTTGAAGGAAAATTAAACTAAAGCAGTGGAATTCCCGAAATTCAATTTGTGAAGTTCGAACAGAAAGATTAATGAAATCGGGAGTGTAGTAACGAAATCATAGTAAGCAGGTTTCGGGCTTTTTCTCTTTAACAAGTATTAACTTTTCTTCTGCCTGGTTTACAGCTACTTTTGCAGCATTATTAACAGTTTTATGCACAAAAGCAGCCTTCTCTTACTTTTTTCCGTGTTTGTTTTCGCAAATGTGAAAGCACAGGTTGCCAATACCGATGAAGCAGTTTCCTTGCAAGGGTTTGTTACAAATCCGGATGGAAAATACATTGAAAGTGTGCATATTGTAAATATTTCGCAGCGATGGGGAACCACCAGCAATTGGGAAGGACAATTTCGCATTGCGGCTATGCCCGGCGATACAATCCGGTTTACCTGTATCGGGTATAATCCTTTTAAATATTATGTTCCTTCCGACAGGCACTCGCCGGTTATCCCTTTGCATGTGTTGATGCGAGTAGATACAACCCAGATTTCGGGTGTCACCATTTATCCCTGGCCGGCGGATGCCAAAGCGCTGAAAGAAGCCGTTCTTGCAATGGAAGACCAAACGCCCAAAATTCCGGATCTGAAATTAAATGACCCCAAATTTTACAACATCCCGCTTCCTGGCGGACAACCAAAAGTCAGCATTCCGGGCATGCCTGATCCCGGACTTACAGTTACCCTTCCGGGGCCGATTACAGCCTTGTATGATGCATTCAGTAAAGAAGGGAAAAGCAGGAGGATGTTCGAATCGCTTACAAACCAGGATAACAAAAAAGTAGTTGCCGCCCGCAGGTATAATGCCGATGTTGTTCAGCGTGTTACGCACTTTAAAACCGATAAGGAAATTCAGGATTTTATGCTGTTCTGCAACCTGTCTGTCGATTTTATTGTCAGTTCAAAAGAGTATGATTTGTATAAAGCTATTCACGAATGCCTGCTGGCTTATAATGAGGTAAATAAAGACGAGGGTAACAAATAAAAACCAATTGACCTCTACTACAGGTATTCCAATATTTTTGATGCTTCAATTTTGTCAGCAGCTAATTGCAGCTGAAGATCGCCCAAACTTGCAAATCTCTTTTCGCTGCGGATACGTTCGATAAACGAAAGAGTAATGTCATGGGTATAAATATCGCGGTTAAAATCGAAAATATTCACTTCAATAGTAAGGTGGTCAGCATCAATGGTTGGGCGGTACCCGATATTAGTCATCCCTTTGTAAAATTCATCATCGATTTGTACTTGCGTTGCATAAACGCCCTGGCCGGGAATAAGTTTGTATTTGCTTCCGGGTTTCAGGTTTGCCGTTGGATAGCCGATATTGCGGCCAATTTTATTCCCGGTAACCACTTCGCCTGTAATAGAATACGCATATCCCAGCATAGTTGAAGCAAGCGAAACGTCTCCATCGAGCAGGGCACGCCGAACAGATGAAGAACTTACCGTATTGCTCAGAACCGAAACCATTGGCAATTCGTCAACAGTAAATCCAAACTCTTTGCCCAACTTGCTGAGCATATCAAAATCGCCCTGCCGGTTCTGTCCGAAAAAATGATCGTAACCGGTTATTACATGGCTTACCTGTAACTGGTCGACAAGTATATTCTTAATAAAATCGTGTGGCGATATTTTGGCAAAATCCCTGTCGAAAGGGATAACCAGCACTGCTCCCACACCGGCCAGTTCGAAACGTTTTAGTTTTTCGTCGAGGGTATGAAGCAGTTTTACGTCGGCATGATGAGGAAGCACAAGCCGGGGATGAGGATCGAATGTGATTACTACAGATTCACAGTTTTTTTCTTTCGCTTTTGCCGCAAGCCTGCTAATAATTTCCATATGCCCGAGGTGCACGCCATCAAAAACACCTACCGTTGCCACAGGATGGCAGTGGGAAGTAAATTCGGAAATCTGGCGGTATACTCGCATGGATTGCAGTTGGGTGAGGTCTTGTATTTTGAGTTTATAGAAAAGAAGTTCTTGAATTATTGATGGGGCGAAATGGAGAGGGGCGAGGGGCGAAACCGGGACAAAGAGTCTTCAATTATGAATTCATCCTTCTCCCTATTTCCTACTTTTGGCTTCCGACTTCCAGCTGCCTCACTGCCCAACCAATTCATTCTGCAGCAGGTAAGCAGCAATCTGAACGGCATTAGTCGCTGCACCCTTGCGGAGGTTGTCGGCAACAATCCACAGGTTAATACTGTTTGGCTGCGATTCATCGCGGCGGATGCGGCCAACAAAAACTTCGTCGCGCCCTTCGGCGTATTTTGGCATGGGGTAAATGGATTTCTCCGGATCATCCTGTACAACAACTCCTTTTGTCGACGATAGCAGTTTGTTGATCCATTCCATTTCAAATTCTTTCTCAAATTCCACATTTACTGATTCCGAATGACCACCGGTTACAGGAACTCTGACCACTGTTGATGTTACCCTTATCGAATTATCTCCCAATATTTTGCGGGTTTCATTCAGCAGTTTGGTTTCTTCGGTGGTATAGCCATTGCTTTCGAAAGTTCCGCCGTGTGGAAACAGGTTCATGTCAATAGGATGCGGATAAACCATATTGGTGCGTGTACCGTTGCGTTCGTTCATCATTTGCTCAACCGCTTTCTGCCCTGTGCCCGATACCGATTGGTATGTAGAAACAACAAGCCTCTTGATTTTCAAATGCTGATGAAGCTGCGATAATGCAAGCACCAGTTGAATAGTACTGCAATTAGGATTGGCTATTATTTTAGTTTTTCCGTTTAATAACGACGCATTAATTTCGGGCACTACCAAAGGAATTCCGTCATCCATACGCCAGGCTGAACTGTTGTCGATCACATAAGTTCCGGCTGCAGCAAAAAGCGGGGCATATTCCCTCGAAATGGAAGCTCCTGCCGAAAAAATGGCGATATCCGGTTTTCGGGCGATAGCATCGGTAATGCTTACAATTTTTCGGGGCATATTGTTGAAAAACAAATCCTTGCCAACCGATTTTTCGGAAGCTACGGGTATGATTTCGCTGATTTTATCGAAAGGAATGTATCGCGCTTCTTCAAGTACTTTCAGCATAACGCTGCCCACAAGTCCGGTGGCGCCAACAATTGCAATTTTCATAAGTATGTGTTAATTAGTCTGAATCTGTCTGAAATAGTTGCTGCACTTGTACTTGTTTGTCCCAATGATGCTTTGCTCCATAAAGGCATTTTTATATCTTTACAAAAATTTAATTTCAGGAGTGCAAAAATACTACATTTCACGCAGTCGGATGTCAACCAAGTGTATTATGCGAAAAATTCTGCTTTTTTTAGGTCTTTTTATTATTCAAAGTTATTCAAGAGCTCAGTTTGTTGAAACTTTCAGCGATGGCGACTTTACCTCAAATCCTGCATGGACAGGTGATGAAGCATCATTTAAAGTAAATACGACTTTTCAGCTGCAGCTGAATGCAACGGGTGATGCAACCGCCACTCTTGCAGTTCCGATTGTAACTTCACCGGAAATGGAATGGAGTGTTTGGGTAAAACTATCCTTTGCGCCATCGGATAATAATCTTTCAAGGGTGTATCTTTCGTCCGATCAACAGGATTTAAAAGGCTCGCTTAATGGATATTATATCAAATTAGGCGAAGGTGGAGCAAACGATGCCATTGAACTTGTGCGCCAATCGGGAAATATCCATACTGTGGTTTGCCGTGGGACCGACGCTTTTGTTGCAGCTTCGTTTGCCATTAGAATAAAAGTAGTACGCAAAACCGGCGGAGTATGGAGTGTTTTTGCCGATCAAACGGGAGGAAGTAATTTCCAGCTTCAGGCTACCGGAACGGATAATACATTTACGAGTGGTGCTTTTTCGGGCGTTTATTGCAAATTTACCAGCAGCAACAGCACCAAATTTTATTACGACGATTTTTATGCCGGTCCTATTGTTGTGGATAACAAAGCGCCTGAAGTTCTTTCGGTTTCGCTGGGAGCAAAAAACGAGCTTACCGTAACTTTCAATGAAGCTGTTGATGCTGCTTCTGCCAATTTGGAAAACAATTACACCGTATCGCCCGGTGCATTAATTCCTGTTTCGGCAACCCAGGATTTAACTGATCCGGCCATCGTTCACCTGGCTTTTGCCGACGAATTTACACCCGATGTATCATTTACCTTATCGGTAGCAAACGTTAAAGATCTGGCCGGAAATATGATGATTGCTGCTCAGTTTCCTTTTGCATGGCACCAGGTAAAAACCTTCGATGTGCTGGTGAATGAAATTATGGCTGATCCAACGCCAACTGTACAAATGCCTGATGCCGAATATGTTGAGCTTTATAACCGGAGCACATTCCCGGTTGATCTGAAGGACTTTACGCTGGTGCTTGGCAGCAGTTCAAAGCTTTTGCCGCAGTTTACGATACCGGCCGGCGGATATGTTATTTTATGCGACGATGGCTCGAAACCTTTGCTCGAAGCATACGGCCCCGTGATTGATTTCAGCAGTTTTGCCGTTACAAACGCAGGTGGAACAATTGTATTACAAAATCCCGAAGGGTCGGTTATTCATGCTGTTTCCTATTCCGACACCTGGTACCAAAGTTCGTATAAAATTGATGGCGGTTGGTCGCTCGAATTGATTGACCCGTTGAATCCCTGCGGTGAGGCTGCCAACTGGATAGCTTGCAACAATGATGCTGGTGGAACACCCGGTGCCCTCAACTCGGTTAATGCTTCCAATCCTGATCAGTCAGCACCTGCAATTAGCCGTGTTGGAGTTACTGACGAAACACATGTTACAGTTTGGTTTACCGAATCGTGCGATAGTGCGACTATTTTAAATGCTGCTAATTATTTAATTGACAACGGAATCGGGAATCCACAAGCAGTTTCGGTACAAAGCCCTGATTATCGTATAGCTTACCTTACTTTGTCGGCCCCGCTTGTTAACGGTACAATTTATACCCTTACGAGTACCGGCACCATAACTGATTGTGCCGGAAATACTATATCGAGCGGAAGTTCAGCTAGGTTTGCGATTCCTTCGGTGGCCGAAGCTAATGATATCGTAATTAACGAACTTTTGTACGATGCTCCTGCCGGATGTGTTGATTTTGTTGAACTTTTCAACCGGTCATCCAAAGTTATTGATCTACAGGACCTGGTGCTTTCCAACTACGATACCATCAGCCAGTTGCCCACGAGTTATCATATTATAAGCACACAGCCATTCCTCATACTTCCTGGAGAATATTACGCGCTTTCAACCGATAGCGCTGTTTTAAAGCAGTTTTACAAAACCACAAATCCACAGGCATTTTTAAACATGGCTTCCTTCCCGGCGATGAACAATGAGGATGGGGTTGTTGCGCTTACCACCAAAGGAGGAGCGGTAATTGACCTGGTTGCATATTCGGCAACGATGCAATACCCGCTGTTGACAAGCGTAGATGGAGTTTCCCTCGAAAGGATCAG
>CAZOXJ010000188.1:0-7400 GCA_964583325.1 uncultured Lentimicrobiaceae bacterium | reverse complement strand
TCACTGGTTCGAGTCCAGTACAACGCACAAAACTGATTTGCTGAAGATTATAAAGGTTTTGCAAATCAGGTCGGACAAATTTCGGACAAGATTCTTTTTTACCTGTGATTCCCAAAATCTGAGCGGTAAAAAACACAGCCGAAAGCATGAAACGATTAAGATCTAACATCCTGCGAAACTCTGTTCAGTGAGACAACTGTTTGTTGAATAGTACATTTACCACCCAGAGCTCAGAAGATGAGCTGAAAATAATCTGTACTAACCTTCTATCGCTCATTTTCATAACAATTGTTAACACCATGGTGTTAGTATGTTGTGTATATACCAGATAAGTTTCGCTGTTTTTAACTTTAAATTAGTGTCTCTTTTAATTTCAGGGTTTAAAGTCCTTGAATGGAAAAGATTTCAATCATTTCAAACTAAGCGCATAACTTCAATCAGGCCATTAGTTTGTATTTGCGCCGTTAAAAGTGATAATAAGCAGCGGGTCAGATAAATTGAGATTGAATAGTCATTCTACGGAAGTCAGTCTTTCTGGCTTTCGGTTTTAAATGTAAGGTTCCACATTTTGAAGAAGCATATAAAAAAAATCAAGTTCATATTTTTTATTCCGGTAAGCCTTGTCGCAATCGGAATAATAAACTACTTGTTTATGCGGCTTCTAAACTTCACAATAGATTGGACAACAAATTGGTATCGTGATTTTCATATTTTTTATTTTATACTATTGGCTCCTTTTTTTTGGGGTACGGTCTGGGGTATTTTTAAACTTACAGCTATAGGTCTTGCGGCTTTGCTGATTCCTGTTTCACCTGATAAGAATTTCTCCCTCTACTCACTTGGTATCTTAACGCTGATCAACTGCGTTGTTCTGATAGTTTATTACTGGACTCGTGACGTTAATTATTCGTGGCGGGTTGTGTTCATGTCGTTTATAATCACTGTCTTTATTATTGATTTTTCATCATCGATTTTATTAGTCTTCTCGAAAAAGGAAACTCACGGGTTTGAGGAATAAAATCTGGAAATCAGCAGTCAAAAAACTTTATTCTGTAATCCATAGTTCAGGCTTTCGACAACTGCCGAAGCTTAAGATGGGAAGATTGCATTTTTGGTTAACCCCGATTTAGTAAATCTTTCAATGTTTATAAAACATTGATTAGGTTTGCTTTATCGATTCCGTATTTTGGTATGCTGAATTTGGGTTACAACTGAAACTTATAAGGATTCTGAACTTTCTTAACCGATTTATCCGGATAATGAACGGTAAACTCCTGAGCTTTCAGAATAGAATTAATTTTTTCGACATTAGTCAGGCTGCTTACAAACCAGATTTTGATAACAGGTCCTGATTCGGTAAATGAAGTCTGCAAGCGCACTATGCCATCGTCATTGGATGTATGGGATACGAGGAAAGGCATCCATTTGAGTAGTGAAGGATCAGCGGCTTGCTCAAACGGCAATTCATAGACGAGCATTTTATCATCGGTATAGCTTTCGTATTTATTGAAAGTAACATCGGTTGTTGGAATAAACATTGTCAGAAATTCGTATGCTGGAATTTCACCTGTTGTTTTTCCTTCTTCTACAACGATAAAGCCTGTTTTAATAGTAGTTTGGTCATCCCCTTCGCCCATAACCAGCGTTTTACTCGATGCCGCAGCTTTAATTTTGATTTCATCTGTAAGTTCGGGATTATAGTATATGGTTGCCTGAACAGGTTCTCCGAATTGCGTATTCAAAGCTAATACTCCTTTGTCAGCCTGCAATAATGCACTCAGGTAAGACTGGTCGTTAGGATCAAAACAGCGGTCGATGCCTATAGTGAGAACGTTAACTTTCCCTGTGGATATTCCTTTGATATTAAGGATTTGGGAAAGAGGGGAGAAGATGGCTTTTTTAACAGCTGTTTCGTTAGTGATGTCTTCGTTATAATAAACCACAACACGTTTATGTTTTACAAAAGTTTCAACACCTAAAACTCCGGGTGTTTCTTTCATATGGTTAGCAAATGAACGCGAACTTCCGAAACATTTGATGTTTTTAAGTCCGTCCATTTTGACAATTTTTACATTTTTGCCGGTTATATCACCCCAGCTCTCGTTAATTGTTGGCAGCTCATAAAACGTTGCTATAGTTATGGCTGCGGCAGTGAGTATTACCGTTGCTGTTGCAGGCAACCAACGCAGATTTCGTTTATTGATGGTGAGAGCGCCTTTTTCCGGACATTTTACCACGCAATCAACGCACAGGTGGCAATCGATATGATTTACGGTATCGACGGTCGAAATAGGGATTGACATCGGGCATTTTTTGTCGCAGATCCTGCAATGGGTGCATAAATCATCGTGGCGCGTTATGCGCAGCGCCGGGAAAATAAAGAATTTTAATGTTGTAGCCTCAAAAACAAACCCCAGCAGGCAAAGAGCTCCAAGCAACCAGGGCCATGGAATTACTAATCCAGCAACATTTGTAAGTAACACCCAAAGTAAAGTTACAGCTGCCGCAGGAAGTGCATAAACAGCAATATTGGTGACAGCGCCCAGCGGACACAGGTATTTGCACCAAAACTGATTGATGAAAAACGAGCCCGCAATAGTTAGTATAAGAGCCGGAAGTGCGTACCAAAAATATACATCGCCACTGAAACCGGTAAAAGCTGCATAAAACGGATCAAACTTACGGCAGAATAATTCACTGGCAGTAACTGTAAAATAGAATGTAATATACAGGAGGACGTATTTTAATAATCGCAATCCTTTGTCAGCATTACCTTTCAGTGTTTTATGCATTTTATATTTACGTCCCAGCGAGCCCATCCATTCGGTAAAAGTGCCAATCGGACAAATATAACTGCAGAACAATTTACTGAAAAGGATAACACCCAGAAGCAATGCCAGTCCAAGCGCAATTTGCACGGTTGTCATTGAACAAGCAAGCGAATGGCTCGAAAAATAACTTGCCAGCGATTGCATGCCCCCAAAAGGGCAGTAGGCTTCGAAGTCGGGGAAATAGTTTTTGTCTACAACCGGCCGCAATACCATGTAAATCAATAAAATAAATATTCCCCATTGTAATGTGATGCGGTAGTAATTTGTCGGAGAGTTTTTTTTAGGTGCCATGGCTGTTTTTTTCGGTGCTTAGGGTTATTACGATCTTATTGTTGTGCGAAAGTATAAAATGAAGCCGTGATATCCGGCAAATGGCGCAATTTAGAACTATTCTACTCAATTGATGGATTCAATGCAATAGCTGAGTCAGCGGCCAGTTACATTTTTAATTAGTACCTTTGAAGTCTCTTTTATACAAACTGAATGAAACTCTCAGTCAAACATTTGTTTCTGCTTGCATTATCTGTTATTGCATCATATTCCCTGATTGCTCAGGATAAAAAGGACACCGATTCCAATTCCCGGGTTTTTCAGCAGGCGAATGCGGGAAAACGTGGCGATGATGCTATGCGTGTGATGTTCTATAATGTTGAAAATCTGTTTGATCCATTCAACGACAGCCTCAAAGCGGATGAAGAATATTTGCCTGGAGGTATGCGGGGCTGGAATTATAACCGTATGAAAAGGAAGCAGATCAATATCGCGAAAGTAGTCCTGTCAGTCGGCGGTTGGGATGCACCCGAGATAATCGGATTCTGCGAAGTCGAAAACCGGTTTGTACTTACCCAGTTAGCCAATGATACTCCGCTCAAAAATTTCGGATATAAGGTCATTCACTACGAATCGCCCGATCCGCGTGGTATTGATGTTGGTTTGTTTTACCGCCCCGATAAATTCCGTGTGTTGCAAAGTAATCCAATCACGATCCGGTTTCCGTTCGACACTACTTCCCGTTCCCGCGATATTCTTTTTGTAAAAGGCATTGCATGCAAACGCGATACCTTAAATATTTTCGTAAATCACTGGCCTTCGAAATACGGAGGTGCTATGTCTACTATTCCTAAAAGAAATTATGTGGCATCGGTATTACGCAAACATGTTGATTCGTTGCTCGCAGTAAATCCCAACGCCAATATTTTAATTATGGGCGACCTTAACGATACACCGGTTGCCGAATGCGTAAATATTGTGCTTGGTGCGAAAATGGATTCATTAAACCTGGCACCCACCGATTTGTATAATATGCTTGCAGGTGCCGGGATTTCCTGGAAGAAAGGAACCGTTAAGTATCGCGAGGAATGGGAAACCATCGATCATATGATAATTTCCAGGCCCATGCTTCGATACACAACACCAGGCAGCATGCAGATTTTCGATGCCCCTTTTTTATTGCAGGACGACGAAGCCTGGTTTGGGCAAAAACCTTTCCGTACGTTTTACGGCGCTAAATATATTGGTGGTTTCAGCGATCATCTTCCTGTTTTCATGGATATTAAATTCAGATAGCACAGAAGTGATTGGTAAATAATGGATAAATTGAAAAGCATTAAGCACAGTTAAAAAATGAAACAAAAACTCTCCGTCTATAACCTCGCTATCATAGTAATTCTGTTGTTAATAATACTAATTGGCTCCCTGATGCTTTTTGTAAATCCTAACAAGAAACCTGCCCGTAAACCCGCGATTACTGCGAATGAACAACCTGCATCGCAAGCAAAGCCGGTTTTCCGAAAGGATGGAGAACTTCGTTTTCTGGATGCGAAAACCAGCCAGGTAATCTCTGCTATTGATGTTGAAGTAGCTGCTACCGATGCATCCCGCGAACAGGGTTTGATGTACCGGGATACTATGGCCGAAAACACAGGAATGTTGTTTCTTATGGGCACGGAGGAAATGCAGTCATTTTGGATGAAAAACACTATCATCTCTCTGGATATCATCTATGTGGATTCCGAAAGGCGGATTGTTAGTATCCACAAAAACTGTACACCTTACTCGCTCGATCAGATTCATTCGGCAGCACCGGCACTATACGTAGTAGAAGTTGTTGCCGGCTATACCGATAAGTATAAAATTGAAGCCGGCGACAGGGTTTCGTTCTGATAGTTGCTATAAATCAACCACATAAGCGCCATTGTCTTTCACACTATACGATTCAATTCCGGCTTCTTTGCATTCAGCTATCCACTTATTGGTCTTGTATATCGAATTGGAACCATCAATCACTATCAGCTGAGGTTCATATATTTTTAAAAGATCTGCGATGCGGAATTTTGGATTATCCCTGATAACAAGGTAGTCAACCTTAAGTTTTGTAAAATTTCCTTTATGCATTGGAATACTGTCGATTAGTATAACTCTTTTGTCGTGGAAAAGGAAATTGTTGCTGATGTGGTTCAACGCGCGTACCTGCAAAGCCTGACTATGCCCCGAATCCTTATTTGTTTCAATAGCAGAAGTATACACATTTGCAATTCCGTAAAGAGATTTAGAGCCATTGAGCTGAAATTTTATGGCATCAGGATCATTGAGCAGTGTTTGGTTCGCTATCAGAGCCTGATTTTTTCCGCTTATAAAACCGATTGCTGATTGCTTGTTAACTGAATAAAATACAATTTTTTGTTGTCGCTGCCGCGAAATGGAGGTGATTGATAAATTTATGCTAAGCAATAAGGTCAGTCCGAGTGTGATATAAATAAATGCTTTTCTTTTAAAATAGATCAGCATCATGATGGCAGCTATTATCAGATAGATCAGGAGTGTATCCAGGCCGAAAACTGAATCGATTTGCATTACTGAGTATGGTAATTTTTCGATGTATGCGATAGAAGTGTTAAGTGCAAAAAGAATGTAATTGGTAATAAGACCTAGAAGATTACTTATAAAGGGTACAAATGACGTTAGTAAAACGGCCACACCAGTATAAATTGCCAGAAACGAGAGTGGAATAGCTACAAGGTTCCCTGCTAAAAAGTATGTTGGAAACTGGTGAAAGTAATACATAGCCAGGGGGCCTGTAGCTGCCTGTGCGGCGATGGAAACGGCAATGAGTCCCCATATGTAATCAAGTACCCTGTTTTTAGGTTGCCACAAATCAGCAATCGGTTTGTTGATGAAAATAATCCCGATTATAGCAATATAAGAAAGCTGGAACCCGATATTCATGATCAGCAGCGGCTTGAAAAGCAATATTGCCATGGCTGAAACCGAAAGTGAATTAATGATATGAACGTGTCGCCGGCTGACATTTCCTACCGAAATAAATGTAAACATGGTGGCTGAACGCAAAACTGATGGCGATAAACCCGTAAGAACTGCATATGCCCAAATGGTTAATAGAATTAGAATTGTTTTGAAATAAAGCTGTCTGCCATTCTTCTTCATGAAACTTAGCAGAAAATTGATGATTATATAAATTACTCCTACATGTAATCCGGAAACACTCAAAATATGCATTACCCCTGAGCCGGAATAGGACTGCCGCGTTTCGTTATCAAGCATATCATTCTGACCTAATAATAATGCCGAAGCTACTGCAAACTCTTTGTCTTTTAATCCATTGGCGTTCAGGATGGAAATAAATTTCCGGGATAATTTATACGAAAACCGGTAAAGGTTGAATCCCTGTGGCTCCTGAAGCGTTTTCCACGAATAGTTGTTCAAATAAACCTGGTGATATACATTGTTGGAAGCCATGTACTTGCGGTAGTCGAATGAGCCTGGGTTCTGTGCCGGACTTATTTCCTGTATAGTGCCCGATAAGGCAATAAGGCTTCCGTTTTCGGGTGGTTTGTTGAGTGAATCTTTTGCGAAATAGGTTAAAACCTGTCCTTCTGCTTTTATAATAGTGTTTCCTTTTTTAATTCCTTCGATCCGCAGAATGGTTTTGTAACTGTGATCTTTTTCCTGAAGCGGTTCCGAAACACGTGCAACAAAACTACCCTTGGTTTCTGTTTTTGAAAAATGATCAGGGCTAAGTATTTCTTTATTAAATATTACCGAATTATAACCACTTACAAAAAGCAGCAAACTCAACAAAATGCCAAAGAGCCAGTTTAATGATTTCCGGTTGGTTACGACTGGGATAAATCCGGCTCCCAGTGTAAGCAGCAATAGGCTAATCCAGGTGATAAGCGGAATAATTTCAGTGGATGAAAGCGCTATGCACACAAGTATTCCGGCCATAAAAGGCAGCAAAATTCTCACCATAGGGAAAAGATGCCGGTACTGCATATGCAATTCTTTTACTCAAAGTTAAAAATATAATTGAAACGTCAGTATGTAAAGATTAACCAGAACAGAATTACAGCATTGTGTAAATTAAACAACTGGAAATCCTGCCGAAATGTGAATAATCCTAAATTATAAATAGCAGCCCCGATTCAATTTTTTATTTGAGATAAATTCATCATATAATGTTGAATTGATATCGTCCCTAAAGGGACTTAGGTCGAAAGGGGTATAATTCTTCTACCAATATCCAGTCCCTCTGGGACTGTCCCTTTAGGG
>CAZOXJ010000187.1:0-7469 GCA_964583325.1 uncultured Lentimicrobiaceae bacterium | reverse complement strand
TGTCAGCGTCTGCAAGATAGACCTGTCAGCGTCTGCAAGACCTGACAGCGTCTAATAAGACTTAAAAAGACCTGACAGCGTCTAAGAAGACCAAAAGACCTGCCAGCATCTTGAAAAATATTTAAATTACAAAACCAACCTTAGTTTATTAATCTTTAGACATAAGAAAACAACGCAGATTAAAATTGTTTCAAAAGAACGAATTATCATGAATCATTCAATTGCCATAACCTGCGTTAACTCAGGAACAACCAAGAAAGTCAGCAAAGGAACACCGCTTTACCAGGTAATTAAAGAATTTGGGGTTAAAATGAATAACCCTATTTTGGGTGCCTTGGTAAATAATGTATTGGAGGAACTTGATTTCCTGGTCTTTCATCCTATTTCTGTTCAATTTATTGATATCACGCATCCTGACGGAATGAGAATGTATGTCAGGAGTCTTTCATTTATACTGTATAAAGCTTTGGATGAGCTTTTTCCTGCTTCGCATCTTCGTATTGATCATTCTATTTCGAAAGGTATTTATTGTAAAGTAACGGCTCCAGATCATTGTTTAAGTATCCAGGATGTTGCTGACATAAAAAAGAGGATGCAGGAAATTGTAGCTGCTGACCTGCCTTTTATTCATGTGGAAGAAGAAACTGAGGAAGTAATTCGCATATTTGAAGCGCATGGCCTGACTGACAAAATTGATTTGCTGAAACACAGAGGACGCAATTTCTCCAGCTATTACAAACTTGATGGACATGTAGATGCTTTTTATGGGTATATGGTTCCTTCGACCGGATACATAAAGGTTTTCGATCTGAATAAATACTTCAATGGCTTGCTTTTACAGGTTCCGAAGACAAATAACCCTTCACAGGTTGAGCCATTGGTTATTCAGAATAAGCTCTTCGAGATTTTCCAGGAATTCTCACAATGGGTTAAAATCCTGGATGTTCCTAATATCAGTGATCTGAATAATTCATGCTCAAACGGAAAATCAGAAGTACTTATAAAGGTAGCCGAGGCACTTCACGAAAAGAAAATAGGACAAATTGCCGACAAAATCCGGACAAGAAATAATGAGGTCAAAATCATTTTAATCAGTGGTCCTTCGTCGAGCGGGAAAACAACTTTTGCCAAACGATTAGCGATACACCTGATTGTAAATGGAATGAAGCCGCATAATTTATCGCTCGACAACTACTTTGTTGACCGTGATAAAACGCCTCTTGATGAAAACGGAAATCATGATTATGAAGCCGTTGAAGCTTTGGATATTGAGCTGTTTAATCAAAACCTGGTTTCACTTCTGAATGGGGAGAAAGTAGAAATACCAAAATTTTCGTTTGAAAAAGGTACGCGGTTTTACGATGGTGAAACCTTGCATATGCAACCTAATAATGTGCTGATAATCGAAGGCATACATGGATTAAATCCGCGGCTTACAAATTCAATTCCTCCTGAAGCCAAGTTTAAGATTTATGTTTCGGCATTGGCGGCTATAAATATTGATGATCATAACCGGGTAAGTACCACCGATAATCGCCTCGTGCGAAGGATTGTGCGCGACTACCGTTATCGCAAATACTCAGCCAGGGAAACCATTTCGCGCTGGCCAAGTGTACGAAAAGGCGAAGAAAAGCACATTTTCCCTTTCCAGGAAGAAGCCGATATCATGTTTAACTCCGCTCTGCTTTATGAACTGGCTGTTCTTAAGCCTTTTGCGGAGCCAATCTTACTCGAAGTTCAGCCTAATCAACCGGAATATTCGGAAGCTACAAGGCTTTTGAGCTTTTTCCGGTACCTGAAACCACTGCAACCAACGCAAATTCCGCCAACTTCAATTATGAGGGAATTTTTAGGCGGAAGTAGTTTTAGTTATTTATAAGCTCAAAACCTGATTTGGAACGCTTAACGTTTGAAAACGTAATTTATAAACTTTAAAGGCAGCACTTTTGCTGTCTTTTTTTTCGCCCTCTAAAACCTTCTAGTCGACTAATCATAGTATATACAGGCAAACTCATTTTAAAAATATAGTAACTACCTGCAAATAATCAATTTACCTGTAGCAATACCCCGGTTTGTTTGAACCGAAACAAGGTAAACTCCATTTTTAATTTCAGATACGTCAATCATCATCGGGAAATCTGTAATAGGATATTTTCGCAGAATTTGTCCTTCCATGCTGCAGATAACCAGCGATTCAGGTTTGATTGACTGATCGCCTTTGCAATCAATTGAAACTAATGTTGAAGCAGGATTTGGTGTTAGAATGACCGACGAATTCAGTTTGTGCGCAGGCTCTCCGATTCCAAAAATTTTTTCCGGTTTCCCGAAAAACAAACCCATTCCACCTGAGTAATTGCCAACTAACATATCGGTAAGCGTATCGTTATTCAGGTTTCCAATGGAAACGCCACTTCGCCAGCCTTCTTTTATAGCTGGCAGCATTCCCAACAATCGGAAACTACCGTTAAGATTGTTATCGATTTGGTCATAAACATATATGTTACCAAATTCGGAACCGGTAAATAATACAGTTTCGCCGTTTCTGTCGGTATAAAAACAAGGCACATTGTATCCGTAATTCGAGAGTTGAGGATCAGTAACATCCACTTCACCGAATTTTTCATTCATCAGCGCGAATTCAGCTTCGGTGGCAGAACCTATATTCCTGTAGTAATTGAGAGTACCGTTTCTCTTTCCGCAAACAAGGTCAATAAGTCCATCTTTATCTATATCAATAAGTTGCGGTGCCGAAAAATCACTCACATCAATCAGTTTCCATGCCGGATCAACCATTTCGAATTGAGCCGCCTGGCCTGGAAGCGCCGCATTTTCGCAATACACCAGTTTACCCTTCGAATTTCCACAAACCATATCCATGTCGCCGTCGCCATCCATATCCCCGATTGCAGGAATAAGTGATTGCATCTGCAGGGCATCGAGTTGGGCAATATTTCGGTCAGCCAGCCGGAAAGCAGGTTTGGCGGCAGAACCGATATTTATTAATAAAGCAATTTTTGCAGTATAAGTGCATTGCAATCCAATTTGGGGATCATAAACACATGTATCAGTGTATCCGTAATTTCCAACCAGTACATCGGTTAACCCGTCGTTATTGTAGTCGAAAAACACCGGGTAAGCCCCCGAACCCAGATCAAGCATCTCATCCTGCAAAAAACTTTCGGTTTCGAGGTTGAATGAAGGCTGTTCATTTGTACCCTGGTTGACATAAAGTGATACGCTTTTAAAATTTTCACCTTTTATCAGCGACGGATCGAAAGGCGAAACAAGCAAGTCCTTAATTCCGTCATTATTAACATCCGCCAGCATTGGATTCGGGAACGAATGCAAATCGACCGGATTCTGAGCATTCGGAAAAGCATTGGATTGCGATACAATCACAGCATCGTCAGCCGTTCCTCCATTGGTCAGAAGCTCCAAGGTACTGAAATCAACATCACCAAGCGTAAGGTCGGGCAAACCATCGGAATTCATATCGTATAAAAGCATGGTTGAACCTGTATGTTTAGGATCATTAGTACTTTCTTCGATACTTTTAATATACATATCAGACGAAGAACACGTATCCAGAATGATAGTATTATCCTCATTACCTTCAGCAAAATGCCCCCAGCAGGATGATGATTTAACGAAACTGAGCGAATCGGCTAATCCGAAAAGCTCCATTGAAGTATTACGGTGCCATTCCACAAACGAACCCAGTCCCCAGAAACTCAGCACATCAAAATCGCCGTCGCCATCCACATCCGCAATGGCGGGGTAATCCACTGATGTTACCAGGATATTGGTAAGCGTTGATCCTTGCTGAGATATTAAAAAAGGATGTGTAACCTGTGTAAATTTCAGTTCTGTATCCGAATCGTTCCGAAACACTTTTATCCCACCGGTGGTATAAGTAAAAATATCTTTTTTCCCATCAAAATTATAGTCGATGGCCTGCATCCAATGTTCAACCGGAGGAAACAACGATGCAATAGCGGGCGCGAAATGATACCTGAGCGGTGAAGTTTCTGAAACTAAAAAAGGGAGAATCCTGTTACCGATCCGGTCGAATAGCAACAGATCGTCAGTGCCATCCAGATCACAATCGATATTCATAAACTGGACATTGTTAAGACCTCCGGCGAATGCATACTGTAAAGTATCATTGTTATCAGTAATAAGCACAACGTTGTTAGATCGCGTAAAATCATGAATAGCTGACAATTGAGCCAATGCCCTGTTGTTTAAGGCTAAAATGGCTGCCAGAAAAACGAGAATGAACTTGTATTGTAGTTGATTGGGCATGGTGTTGTGAGTCATAAAATGTTGTGGGAGAAGCAGTCTGAATGACCGGGAGGTAAGAACCAGGAATCAAGAACCAAATTCCAAATTCCAAATTCCAAGATCCAAGGTCCAAATAAAAAAGAACAAAGGACTAAGTGCAAAGAACCAAACTCAAAATCACTTCTGGCTTGATATGTTAGTATAAAATGAGTTTAGCGCTAACAGGCAAATGATCAGATGGATAGTATACGCCGTTGTTGGTATCATTTACCGCATATTTCTTCACTTTCGGAATGTTTTTCAGAAATATGTAATCGATTCGTTGTCCGGGTATGCCACCAACTTTAAAACCTGTGTAGGTATATTCAGGTCCTTTTACTTTAGCGCTTAGCATCAGTGCATCGGTTAAATGACTGGAATCAGATTTTTCGGTAATACGCTGATAGGGTTCTGATCCGGGGGTTGCATTAAAATCGCCAACCACAACAGCAGGATTTTTTCCGGCAAGGGAATCAACTGCATGAATCAACAGTTTAGCCGAATTGCGCCTGGCTAGTTCGCCCATATGATCGAAATGGGTGCAAAAAACAAAAAATGGTTTCCCTGAAGTCCCTTCTTTTAGTTGTACCCACGATACAACCCTGTTGCATGCTGCGTCCCAGCCACGACTGCCAGCTATTTCGGGTGTTTGCGAGAGCCAGAAAGTGCCTGACGAAAGTGCATTGTATTTCTTTGAGTTATAGTACACCGGGCTGAATTCGCCTTCTGCCTTTCCATCATCGCGGCCAACACCAACCCTTGAATAGGAAGGAAAAGCTTTGTCGAAATCATAAACCTGCTCTTTCAATGCTTCCTGCAGTCCGAAAACATCAGGTGAAGCCTCCCTTATCAACGAGAATACGTTTTCTTTCCTGTTCGACCATATGTTAGGGGCATCATCAGGTGTTGCCAGACGAATATTATAAGTTAATACGCTCAGAGTTTCCTTTTGAGCATGTACTTTCATGTTGAAACCTGCTAGCAGAATAAATCCGTTTAGTAACGCGCAACCAGCTATTCTGAAAAATCCTGAAGTTTTCATAAAAAAAAATTAAGTCCAATATCAAATATATTGAAACTGACTTTGCAAATATCAGCATAATGAGAGTTCATTTTACCATTCATGAAAGAAATGCATGTGCACGCCCAGCCTTAGTTATTGCTCAATAAAAGCCTAAATTGTTAATAACAAGATCATAAAAGAGCTCATTTCTTTATGAGGCCTCATTTGTTATTTGCCAATAGATTTCTATCTTTGCAGGCTCAAAAAAGTAAAGTTTATCTAACTACCTAAATTCTAAACACATGCAGAATAAAGGCGCAATACGTTTCTTTGCAATAGCATTCGCCCTGGTCTGTGCTTTCCAGCTTTCATTTACTGTGGTAACTTCAATTACCAAGAAAAAAGCTGCAAACTATGCCAAAAACGAACAGGCAATTGCCCTGGCTAAACAATTAGCAAAAAACGATGCCACACTTGAAAGCAGGCTGACTGATTCAATTCAAAATGCCCGTACACGTTACTACCTCGATTCAGTAGCAAACCAACCTGTTTACAATATACTTCTCAGGAAGTATACTTACAAGGAATGTCTCGAACGTGAGATTAACCTGGGTCTCGACCTCAAGGGTGGTATGAACGTTACAATGGAAGTTTCCGTTGCTGATGTAGTTTACGGGATGTCGGGTAAAAGCACCAATCCTGTTTTCACAAAGGCAATGGCCCTGGCTAATGAAAAACAAAAAAACAGCCAGGAAAACTTCGTTACACTTTTCGGACAATCGTTTAAAGAGGTAGATCCTAACGCCCAGCTTTCGGCTATTTTCGGACGTATGGAACTGCGCGATAAAATCAGGCCTAATTCGACCAATGACGAAGTATTAGCTGTTGTTCGCCAGGAATGTGACGATGCTTTCGACCGCACCTTTAATATTCTGCGAAACCGTATCGACCGTTTCGGTGTAACCCAGCCCAATATTACCAAGCTTGCTACCAGCGACCGTATCCTTATCGAATTACCCGGTATTAAAGATCCTGAGCGCGTACGTAAACTTCTGCAGGGATCGGCAAAACTCGAATTCTGGGAAACTTACAAATTCAGTGAGTTAGCCGGTATATTTAACGAAGCAAACAAACGTCTGGCTTCACTAAGCGGAGTAATTGATACTACTGCTATGGCCGCAGATTCACTTGCTACAACAGCTGACAGCAGTGCAACAGCCGTGGCTGATACCGCAAAAAAATCGACTTTGGCCGACAAACTGAAACAGGATACAACTGCTGCCGGTAAAGATCAGCAACTCGAAAAATATAAAAAAGAAAACCCATTATTCGCATTTTTGCAGCCTGCATACGTTCAGGAAAACGGACAGATGTTTGCCACTAACCGTGCTACGGTAGGTTATGCTGCTATTAAGGACACTGCCCGCATCAATGCGATGATGAATAAGGTTAAAGGAATGTTCCCGCGCAATTGTCAGTTTGCATGGACCATGAAACCACCCAGCAAGGAATCACCAGAAGTTCTCGAACTAATGGCTCTGCGCTCAACCAACCGCGAAAATACAGCTGCCCTTTTTGGTGATGTAATTGTAGAAGCCCGCCAGGACTTTGATCAGAACGGAAGAGTTGAAGTTACCATGGGTATGAATAATGAAGGCGCAAAAGTATGGAAGAACCTTACCCGCGACAATGTGGGCAAACAGGTTGCAATTGTACTTGACGGTTATGTTTATTCGGCTCCAAATGTAAATGATGAAATTCCTAACGGACGTTCATCCATTTCGGGCGACTATTCGGTAGAAGAAGCACAAGACCTTGCAAACGTTCTTAAAGCAGGTAAACTCCCGGCACCGGCACGTATTGTACAGGAAGAAATTGTAGGACCATCCTTAGGTAAGGAATCTATCAATTCAGGATTAATATCATTCATCATTGCTTTTATTCTGGTTCTGTTATACATGCAGTTCTACTACGCAAAAGCTGGTATGGTTGCCAATATAGCATTACTGGTTAACGTGTTCTTTTTGATAGGAGTACTTGCCAGCGTCGGAGCTGTGCTTACTTTGCCTGGTATTGCAGGTATAGTGCTTACGCTTGGTATGGCTGTGGATGCGAACGTAATTATTTATGAACGTATCAAGGA
>CAZOXJ010000186.1:0-7544 GCA_964583325.1 uncultured Lentimicrobiaceae bacterium | reverse complement strand
AAATCGGCAAAGGAAATATGAAGACCGGCCTCGATAAGTTTTATCAGCCAGATAACAACCACTAAAACCGCGGGGAATACCAGGCTTCGGTAAAAACGTTTTTTTTCTTCCACATCCATAAGCAAAGGTAGTGATTAGTGTTTTCTTCGAATCAGGATTTTTTGATTACTTTTCACTCTTCACTATCATTGGTAGCGAAGCGAAGCAACACTCTTCACTTTTCACTCTTCACTTTTCACTCTCCTAGCTCTTCGGCTTCCTTATTGTAAACACCCTGTTAATGGTGAAGCCCAGAAAAATATCCCCTTCTGTCCATTTTCCTGTTGTTTCGGTGATAAAAGCACGCTCAAACATAGGCTGAGCATTGGTAAGCCTGAATTGGAAAACATGTCCTCCTGTTTCAATATCAACCCCTACGGATAAACAGTTGTTGTATTTGGCAGTTGCGCCACCTTCAATTTCATACGAATTTATAAATCCAGGAATCTGGTAGAAATACTCTGCATTTATCGTTGTTCGTTGCGTTATTTTAAGTCTGCCACCTATACCCAGCGAAAGCATATCGTTATGATCGTCAATCGTCCGGACCATGTTTTTATGAATATATGTAGGTGTAAGTTGCAGCGATAAAGCATTGGAGAATTTTCGGGCAATCAGGAGCTGAGCTACATACGACATGCGCGAAGAGAAATAATTCGTCCGCGAAGTATCAGCCCATTTCATCGAATTGAGCATGGCTGCACCATAAAACGACATTGATACCGGCATGTTTCTGGCCCCTGTACTTTGCCTCAGGATTTTGGCTTTTACCGAGCCATCGAATGTTTTCTCGTACGAACTGCGGCCAACTCCTAAACTCAGCCAGTCGTTAATGCCGTATTCGAGTCCGAGCCTTATTGTGGCAACATCTAATCCCCACATATTGTATGCGCCTGAGTTTATAGCTCCAAAGTTATGTTCAATCAGAAACTGCAGGGTTCCGCTGGCCGGGCTTTCAACCGACTGGCCCAGGACTAGTCGGGTAGTTTTAAAAGTGGCATAGGTATAGTTGGTTTTTGGCGTTTCGTCCTTCAGCATATCCATTAAATCCTGTGCAAACAATTGTGTGCTCATGACAGAAAATAAAAAAAACAGGACGGTTATTTTCGTTGGTATCATAATATTTGAGTTATAGTAGAGGTAGATTTTTGCTGAAACTATTTAACAATTACACTTTTGTTGAATTTTACATCGGTTCCATCAAACCCTGTGCAGAATCCTTTTATTTTAACCGGAACATCTGGTGATAATTGTGTGGTTTCTTCAGCAAATTTCTGAAGCATTTCGCATCTTACGGATTTATCCCCGAACATGCTGTCAATCTCCATAACAAATACAGCATAAACTAAAGAATCGGATTTGTCGGTGCGATTGAGAATGCCCGAAAGTTCAATTACTTTCCCGGTATAAAGCGAATCTGAAGTTTTTAAATCCGATGTATACGCTTTCCATAGTTGTTCAGCTGACATCGTATATGCTGGTGTGGCATTTTCGATATCTTCATGCGGTTTGTTAACATAAAATTTCCATACCAGTGCAGCAACTATTAGTCCTAATCCTGCAAGTATCAATGCAATACGAAGTAATTTTTTCATAATTGTGTTTGTGTGGTTACTAATCCGGTTAATTGTTTGGCATTCCCTGGTTTATCCAGACATCTATTTTGGTAAGTTCACATGCCGGAAGCTTGCTCCCGTTCTGTGGCATTGGCGAAAATCCCGATTGATGGTTAATGGCGCCCCTGATGCGCGAAATATTTGCCTTAACGCTTGTATAATTATCGGTGACAACATTCCCTGAAGGCGATCCGCTGCTATGGCACGAATTGCAGTTGGCTGCCAACACAGGTGCAACAGAATTCGAATAGGTTACATTTGAAGTATCGCAGCTGGTGCTTCCGGGATAAAGCTCCTCCTCGTTATCGTAATAGCAGCCGGTTAACGAAAATGCCAGTATTAGTGCCGAAAACAACAGAAGTAAAGGTGTTTTTTTCATTTAGTAAAATTATTTTGACAATTGTTTTGATTTCGTTTTGATTTTTACTTCAATTGAACAATACTAAAGTTCGAAAGTTTTCATACATACAATACAATCAGTAGATTTTTTTTTTAAAATCGTAATGTTACCCATTAACTCCATAAAAGCAAAGTTAGTAAGATGCATTTGTTTCGGTGTGTGATAATTGTCACCACGACTCATCCCGGCCAAGGTTTACTCTTCCAAATGCGAAAAAATGTTAAATGACTGTCTCTCATTTTAGTCGTTATTTCAATTACTGCTGTTTTTCATGTAATTTTGAAAGCTAATTTAATTCCAAAAAAAAGTATGAAATCGTCGCCCTATCTATTTATATTTTTCATTCTGCTACTCATTAGTACAAATGTTGAAGCACAGTTAAAACAAAAGTCGGTTGATCCCAAGGAGACCACCCTTAAGTTTAATACATTGATGCAACTGATTAATTATTATTATGTTGAAGAAGTTGATCAGCCACAACTAACTGAAGAGGCGATAGTTGCAGTACTAAAAGAACTTGATCCCCATTCGGTTTACATTTCGAAGAAGGATGTTGAGAAAACAAATGAACCGCTTGTTGGTAATTTCGAAGGCGTAGGCATTCAGTTTCAGCTTTATAAGGATACAATTCTGGTGATTTCGCCTGTACCGGGCGGCCCATCCGAAAAACTTGGCATCCTTGCCGGAGATAAAATTATTAAAATAAACGGAGAAGAAGCTTTTGGTAAAAAAGTGAATAATCAATACGTCCTCGATCGGCTGCGCGGACCTAAAGGAAGCAAGGTTGAAGTAGCTATATACCGCAAAGGCCGTAAGGATCTTATTGATTTCTCTATTACCCGCGATAAAATTCCCTTAAACAGTATTGATGCATCCTATATGTTAACTGATAATATAGGGTATATCAAGCTCTCGCGTTTTGCAGCTACTTCGGCTGATGAATTTGTTGATGCTGCAAGGGATCTGCAGAAACAGGGTATGAAAAACCTTGTTTTTGACCTGCGTGGAAATACCGGCGGATACCTCAATATAGCGTTTGATCTTGCTGATCAGTTTCTGCCTTCAGGCAAACTGGTGGTTTATACCAAAGGACTTCGTGCCCCAAAACAGGATTTTATCGCTACTTCGGATGGTACTTTCGAAACAGGCAAACTGGTGGTTCTGATTGATGAAGGTTCTGCGTCAGCTTCCGAAATTGTTGCCGGTGCTGTTCAGGACTGGGATCGCGGTTTGTTGCTTGGCCGCCGTTCGTTTGGTAAAGGATTGGTGCAGCGTCCGTATATGTTGCCCGACAGTTCAATGGTCCGCATTACTACTGCCCGCTACTATACGCCTTCGGGCCGGTGCATACAGAAATCGTATGAGGATGGTAAAGAAGACTACCAGGATGAAGTTTATAACCGGTACAAACATGGCGAACTGGTTCATGCCGATAGTATCAAATTTCCCGATTCGCTAAGGTACTATACTCATAATAAGAGAGTTGTTTACGGTGGAGGTGGCGTTATGCCCGACTATTTTATTCCACTTGATACTTCATTTATGTCAGATTATTATACGGATATTTTCCGTAAAGGTTTACTGAATGAATTTACGGTACAATATATTGAAACAAAACGCAAGGAAATGCTTGTGCAGTATCCTGATATCAAGTCGTTTAAAGCCGGATTTACGGATGATCAGAAATTATTAAACGAATTTGTCGCTTTCGCCGAAAAAAAGGAAGTTCCCCGCAATGATAAAGATATTGAAGTTTCGGGTCTGCAAATTAAAACAGTGCTTAAAGCCCTGATAGCCAGGAATCTGTTTAATATGAACGCATACTTCCAGATGGCAAGTGCAACGGATGATGAGCTTATTAAAGCAATCGAAGTAATTCAAAATGATTCGATGTTTCGCAAACTGGCTTTGGCAAAGTAGATAAGGTCAACCCAATTTTTTTGAAAATTAGACGTACTGATTCTTTGCGCTCTTGCGGTAAAAATATACTGCAAGAGTGTAAAAATGAAAGTTATTGGAATTCAGTATTCCTGAATACCTCTTTGGATCATTTAAATTTCAGGTAAAAATATCCTGTTTCCTTTGTCGTATATCTGAAATATAGTATACTTTTACACATGTTTCCCTGTGTTATATGGCCGGGGAATGTTTATAAAAATATTTCAAGTAACAAGTTGAAAATCAAATAGTGATATGGTCAGCCTGAAAACGGATTATCTTGGACTCAAACTTAAAAGCCCGCTTATTGTCGGAAGTTCCGGGCTCACAAATTCTGTCGAAAACATTATTGATTTCGAAAAGAAAGGCGCAGGAGCAGTTGTTTTAAAATCGCTGTTTGAGGAACAGATACTGAACGAGATTCATCATACCATGGGCCAATCGGAATACGCCAATCAGTACCCCGAAGCTCTTGATTATATCAGTAATTACAGCCGCGATAATACGCTCGATAAATACATGAAACTGATCAGCGATTGTAAAAAAGCTGTTTCAATCCCGATTATTGCAAGTATAAATTGTGCTTCGGCCACTGAATGGATGGCTTACGCTTCAAAAATACAGGATGCCGGTGCTGATGCCCTTGAACTCAATATCTACATTCTGCCATCCGATCCCGACCTTACTTCAGCGCAGATCGAACAGGTTTGTTTTGATGTACTGCAAGGTGTTTTAAAGCATGTTACAATACCTGTGGCGGTTAAACTGAGTCCTTATTTTGCTGGTCTGGCCGAAATTACGCGTAAGCTTTCCTGGGCCGGCGCCAAAGGCCTGGTGCTTTTCAATCGTTTTTATTCGCCTGATATTGATATCGATAGATTTAAACTTTCGGCTACGCATATTTTTAGTACACCGGAAGATTTGTATCATCCTTTGCGTTGGGTTGCCCTGCTTTCGGGTAATGTACAATGCGATATTGCCGCTACAACAGGTGTTCACAATGCTGAAGGAATGATAAAAATGCTGCTCGCGGGTGCAAAAGCAGTGGAGGTTGTAAGTACAGTTTACCAGAATGGGCATGGCCGTATTGCCGAAATACTTACAGGCTTGGAAACATGGATGGGAAAGCACAATTTCGAATCACCTTCTGATTTTATTGGAAAGATGAGCTTTGATAAAGCTGAAAATCCTGTGGCTTACGAACGGGTTCAGTTTATGAAGCATTATGCCGGAATTGAATAGATTTCAATAATTCTTTGTCACGGATTTTCTTCTCTATATCAGTTTCGCAGGACTGTTATAAAGTAGATATATTTTTCTCATTTTGATTTTCATGTAGCTTGCAGCTGCTCTTAAAGCCCTATCTTAGCACCCAAAAACCGGGAAATATTTTTCGATGATGTTCCAGACTTATAAAGTTTACCTCTTTGTAGTGTTATCCATGCTGTTCTGGGGCTTGTCGTTTGTATGGTTCAAAATTGTGGTAAAATGGTATGAGCCTGTTACCATTATTTTTCTAAGGTTGATGATTTCGGGGGCTCTGATGATGGGTTTCATGCTTATCACCCGATCCTTTCAGGTCATCAGGCGTAAACATCTGAAATACTTTTTACTACTGTCGTTTACACAGCCTTTCATGTATTTTCTGGGCGAAAGTTTTGGGCTTAAACTGGTTTCTCCGACCGTAGCTTCTGTAGTAATTGCAACCATTCCTTTATTTACGCCTTTTGCAGCATATTATATGGTGCGCGAACGGGTTTCGATGTCTATAATTGTCGGGCTGGCCTTTTCGTTCGTCGGCATATTGCTGATGCTGATCAATCCCGATTTATCGTTAAATGCTTCACCGAAGGGAGTTTTACTCCTTTTTGTCGCGGTATTTGCAGCGGTGGCATATTCGGTAATAATCCGGAAAATTTCTCATGAATACAACCCGGTAACAATAATCACTTACCAAAACCTGGTTGGGGCCTTGTATTTCCTTCCGTTGTTCCTGATTTTTGATTTTCAACATTTTATAACCATAAAACCTAATCGCGAACTTGTTCTTGCAATGCTGCAACTTGCCGTATTTGCTTCAACTCTGGCTTACGTATTTTACATCATTGCAATAAAAGAAATTGGTGTTATCAAGGCCAATATTTTCACCAACCTGATACCTGTTTTTACCGGATTGTTTTCCTTCATTATCCTCGACGAAAGGTTTACATGGCTTAAAATCGCAGGAATGATTCTGGTTCTGGGAGGCGTAATAGTTTCACAAATGCAAAGAATCAGCCAGATTATGGTTAACAGGAGAAGACAGAAACGATTCGAAGCAGGCTCCTTAAAATAGCCTGTAAATAATTGATTTACTGATTTGTTAAGACAAAGTAACACATACAAAAGCAAATTAATACTAACGATATGAAAATTCTTGTTTTAGGTGCAGGATTGGTCGGAGGACCCATGGCTATTGATCTGGCCAGGAATGGTGAGTTTGAAGTTACATCTGCCGACTATAGCAGCGAAGCACTTTCGAGGCTTACTGATATTGATGGAATAAAAACGGTGCAGGCTGATCTCGATGATGTTGATACACTTAAATCATTGGTCAGGGACCATGATTTGGTAATAAGCGCTGTTCCGGGGTTTATGGGATTCCGGACAGTGGAAAGGATTATTGAATGTGGTAAAAATGTTGTGGATATAGCATTCTTTCCCGAAGATATGTTCCTGCTCGATGCGAAAGCCCGCGAAATGAACGTGACTGCTATCTGTGATATTGGCGTAGCTCCGGGAATGAGTAATGTTCTTATTGCTTATGGAGCTTCAAAGCTCGATACGCTGGAAAAAGGTATCACTTATGTTGGCGGTCTGCCTGTTATCCGAACCTGGCCGTTCGAATACAAGGCAGTTTTTTCGCCTATTGATGTTATTGAAGAATACACCCGTCCGGCGCGGTATATTGATGGTGGCCGGCTTGTTGTGCGCGAAGCACTTTCCGATCCCGAATTGCTTGAATTTCCGAATATAGGTACACTCGAAGCTTTTAACAGCGACGGGCTTCGCACGCTGGCAACAACCATAAAAGGCGATTACATGATCGAAAAAACCCTTCGTTACAAAGGGCATATCGAAAAAATGGCTGTTCTGCGCGATACCGGTTTCTTCAGCAAGGAACCTATTCTGATAAATGGAGTAATGATCAGCCCGCTTGAATTTACATCAAAACTTCTTTTCCCGAAATGGAAACTCCAGGAGGGCGAGGAAGATCTTACCGTGATGCAGGTGATCACCGAAGGGCTGAAAAATGGTGTTCGTCAGCGCTATACATGGGATCTGTACGATCGTTTTGATAAAGCGACAGGAATTCATTCCATGGCTCGTACAACTGGTTACACGGCCACAGCCGTTGCGCGTTTGTTAGCAGAAGGTTTATACACCCGAAAAGGAGTTTCGGCGCCTGAATATTTGGGTAACGATGCAACGGTGGTTAACTATTTGTTGGATCGGCTTAAAGAAAGGGGAGTGGTGTATAGTGAAAAGCTTGAAATTATTGGAAACTAAGA
>CAZOXJ010000185.1:0-7580 GCA_964583325.1 uncultured Lentimicrobiaceae bacterium | reverse complement strand
TTTGATTTTTTACCACTAAGGCACTGAGAGCACTAAGATTCACTAAGGTTTCTGGTTGTTCTGATTCCCGCATCATTGTCTCTCGCCCCTCTCCTTGTCCCCCCTCTCCTTGTCCCCCCTCTCCTTGCCCCCCCTCTCCTTGTCCCCTTGTCTCCTTATCATCTCGTCCTCCTCGTCCACCTCTCACCGTCTCCAAATCTGTACATTCTGGTACCACACTGATTTGTAGTATTGGTTTCTTACAAGCACATAATCGTTATCGGTAAAAGGATTTTGGGCTTTGTTGAAATAGAATTTCAGGGCTCTCGGATCATCGTATTCGCCATAAATCCATACTTCCTGCTCAAAACTTCTGAAAACTTTTGAAGGTTTTCCGATTACGATATATATCATTCCCCGGTCGGTTTTCCAGCCATCGGTATATGAAGTATAGAGTTTGTTGGCAGTTTCGACACGGAGGTAATATTTTCGGATAAGCTCGGTTGCCAGATCGGGTCGTCCGGCATTTACAATCCAGAAACTATCAACGGCAACTTTTGGATAGTTATACGATTTCAATTGCTGAAACTCTCTTGCCGAAGTAATATATTTTAAAGCATCGAGCATAAGCGAATGCTGGGTAACCTTTGGGAAACCTGGGTCCATCCGGAAAAGTGAAGGTCCCTGAAGTATGGATGTATCCGGTTGGAAAAAATAAAACCCGGTTTTTTCAGGAATAAAAAACGGTGTTTTCCCGTTTTTTAATTCAAGTGCAAAAGTGCTGTCGGGCGAATAGTTAAAAGGAGCCCGGTACTTCTCGACGAATGCAGGAATTGGCGGCGGGAAATCGCGCGAAAAGTATTTTACCAGGAATTGCCTGCTGCTGGTATCCTCCGTTACAAGCCTTAATGGCATAACATAAGGAGTATTGTTACCCGAAATGTAATCCCCTGTTTCGGATTGAAAACGAAACCACGATTGGCACGAATGGTTTTTTTTACTGAAAAATTCGAGTAACAGAAAATCGTCGAATATGCCCGGAACCGAATAGGTTGCTTTTACAAAATAATCAATACCTGCCGGAGCTTTGAAAGTCCAGGTATGGCTTATTGAACTTAGATATTCAGATGTATCAGCAACAACGAAAGTAGCGCTGTCAACCAACCCAATACGTTTGCCTTCCCCGATAATTTCATATTTCAGGGTTCCCCGTTTTGAGTATTTTTTTGTACCCGGATCAGGTTTTATTAGTCCGGCTGGCAGTATTATACTGATGGTGGTCAGGCTGTCGTTTAAATTATAAAGTTGGTTAAGATGCAGCGAATTTTCTCTTTGCCCTGTGTATAAACTGCCGATATCCATTCCTGTGATATTGAGAGCAGGGTTGCACCCGGCTATCAGAATCAGAATAGGGAATATCCTGAAAAAGTTTTTGTAGAATAATCGGGTAAAGACAATCAAAATAATACCGGCTTAAATTTGGGTTAAAATTACAAAAAAAACGAGGCCGGAAAATTCCAGGCCCCGAAATACGCTGACTCAAAAATGAAAGAGATTATCTTACCCTCAGTTTTGTCCCTAACTTAAGTGTTTTAGTAGGTTTAATTCCATTGATGGAACATATTTGCTTCACCGAAGTTCCATATTTTCGCGATAAAGCACTAAGTGTATCTCCACTTTTAATGGTATGGTATTTCTTCGATTTGGTGGATTTTGCTTTCGGCTTGTCTGTGTTATTATCAGCTGTTATTTCATTCGAAGAAGCTGATGGCAGATAATCGCGCGATAAGCCATAGGTAGCTTTGGTAACGCTGAACGTATCGGAAATCAAACTAAATGTCTTGAAATCAATAATTTGTTTTGGATTAAATGCTTTACCCTGGAAACGGGTTTCGAAATGAAGATGATTGCACGATGCCCGGCCACTGCGTCCTCCCAGGCCAATTACTTCACCGGCTTTTACTTCCTGGTTTATTTTTACTTTTATTTTCGAAAGATGACCGTATAATGTTTCAATTCCATTGTAATGCCTTACAACCACACAATTACCATATCCTGAATAATAGCGGGCCATGCGAACTACTCCATCGAAAGCTACACTTACAGGATCTCCTGCTTCCAGTTTAATATCAACGCCCGAATGCACACGGCGGCCGCGGTATCCGAATGGTGAAAGGAAATCGCCTTCAATCGGAAATGCGAAACCTGTTGAATACTCGTTAAAAAGTGGAAGTGAGATTGAATCGCCGGTTGATGGTGGAACCTCCGAATACCTTCTGACATACATGGTATCCCAGCTGGAATAATATTTATTTAGGAGCGGAATATCCATGATGGATGGAATAGCCGAATTAGATGGCGGAAGTAATAATTCTGTTTCTTCGAGTTCGTTTTCATCCATACCACCAACCGGTTCGCTCGCAAGTTGCTGAGCCGAAACCACAAAAGCGGACATGCTGAAAATCAATGTGATAAATAAGTGAATTATGTTCTTTTTGAAAACCATGAAACGAGTTTGATGAAAAGTAAATGCTTACTTTTAAATGAAAATTCTGTACTGAGTTTTCAAAAGTAGTATAAAAGATTTTAAACGGAAAATAAAATTAAGTTTTTTTAAGAAAATAATTCCCGCAACTGGTGCATTTTCCTTCCAAATCAAGGCCAACGACTTTTGTACTATATAATTGCCTGGTAATTAATATATTATTGCAAAACTGGCAGCTGGTATCATTGCTGTCGGCATACATATTTCCAGTATAAACATAATGAAGATGATTTTCGGCAATGCGTTTAACCCTGCGCATCACCGACATAGGAGTAGCTTCAGTAACCATTTTATAATTTGGGAAATACCTCGAAATATGCAACACAGTATCTTTCCCTATTTCTTTAGAAATCCATTTAACCATTTCGGTAAAAACAAAATCGTCGTCATTCAGTCCGGGGATAACCAGGTTCACTATTTCGATATGCTTACCGGCTGCTTTAATTTGTTGGAGTGTTTCTTTAACCGGTTCCAGTTTCGAAGATGTAACTTTTGAATAAAAGTCGTCGTTAAAGGATTTTAAATCAACACTAAAAGCATCAATAACATCAAGTAAAACCCTTAATGGTTCTGTATTTATGAAGCCATTTGTCACCATGACCGTAACAAGTCCGGCCTGTTTAGCCAGTTTCGCCGTTTCATACATATATTCGAACCAAACGACAGGCTCGTTGTAGGTAAACGCAATACCGATGTTTCCGGGATGGCTGAGTGCTGATTTAACAATTTGTTCAGGCGTGAGGTAAGTCCGCGGCAACTCAGGATCAGGACCGGTTTGCGAAATGGTACAATTCTGGCAGAAAAAACATCGTAGATTGCAGCCATAGGTTCCTATCGAAAGAATGACAGACCCGGGATAAAAATGATACAACGGTTTTTTCTCGATAGGATCGAAATTAATTGCTGACACAAAACCATATACTTCGGAATGCAATTTTCCCTGCTTATTGACCCTTACCCTGCAAATACCTGTTTTACCTTCTTTAAGGATGCACATATGAGGGCAAAGCGTACACTGCACACTGCCGTCGATAAGAGGATTATACCATGATGCTTCCAGGGTCATAGTCTGCTTTATTTTAGAGGTTTTGATAAAAGCGTTTTAAACAAATAGAAAACAAACTGAAACGGATAAAGTTAAGACTGTTTTTACTGGTGGAATTCTTATGACAGATTCCAGTCAATTGGTTCTTTCCCAGCTGCGATCAGAAGTTCGTTGGTTCTGGAGAAATGCCGGCAACCGAAGAATCCGCGATAAACAGATAAGGGAGAAGGATGTACGGCTTTCAAAACATGATGTTTCGAAGTGTCGATCATACTTTCTTTTGCCTGTGCATAGCTTCCCCAGAGGATAAAAACCAGTCCGCTGTGCCGCGCCGATAGCTGACGGATTACTTCATCAGTAAAATTTTCCCAGCCCCTTTTCTGGTGCGAGCCGGCCTGGTAGGCGCGAACGGTAAGCGTGGCATTTAAAAGAAGTACGCCCTGGTTTGCCCATTTTTCGAGGTTACCCGAACGAGGAATTTGTATGCCAAGGTCCGAATTCAGTTCCTTATATATATTAACCAGCGAAGGCGGAATGGCAACTCCGTCAGGAACCGAAAAGCAAAGCCCATGCGCCTGGCCATCATTATGATAGGGATCCTGTCCGAGTATTACTACTTTCACTTTGCTGAAAGGAGTATGATCGAAAGCGGCAAATATCCGGTTGCCGGGAGGAAAAACTTTATACATGCGCTTTTCCTCCAGAAGAAAAGATTTTAATTCACTGAAATAAGATTTTTCAAATTCCGGCTGAAGTACTTCAAGCCATTCGTGTTCAATCTGCGGTGTTGTTTTATCCATAATAAGTCTTCAAAATCCGGCATGAAATTAGGGAAAATCATGCTGTGCTTTTATGCTGAGGCGCAGAATTGTTAAAGCCAATTATTAATTCTGATAACCGGTATTTCAAATCTGTTCATTCTAAGCTTTTTACACATAATGTTAACTTATTCATACTATTTGAATGGTGTCCGGCGTTATAATTCTGATCAATTCCTGATCATTTTGTTATACTCCCGGCCTTTATGGCTAACTTTTAAATGAACTATTTTAGAATTTTGAAAAGAGATTAAACTTCGAAACATTAATAAAATTCGTTTATTATGAAGAGAAAGACTGTTTTTTTATTCATGCTGTCGGCACTTTTTTTATTCGCATGTCAGCCTCCGGTTACGTTCGACAAACCGCAACCTGATGACGTTCCAAACATTTCACATTTCCCGGGTCGGCTGATTGGGGAATTCGTCAGCCAGCAGGATAATTCAATTCTGATTGTTACCGAAAATGCTCTAATACGAATTTATGATTTCGATTTGAAAACACACATCAGCCTGCTCGATAGTTCCATGCAGCTGATAGGAGATTCGCTTTTTGACATGAATACAAATGAGGGAACTCCTGTTCAGATCGAAGGTGATTCCTTAGTGCAGCACATTTATGAAACGGATACTTTGTTTGTGATCAATCCGGATAACGTGCTGAAGAAATATAAAGGATATTATTTTTTGAATATGAAAACAAATCAGGATATCTGGCGTGTGCAAAAACTGGAATTAACAAAAGGGGAACTGATTTTAAGCAGCATCAACAACCGCGAGGATCTCGATCAGCTTAAAGCAATCACCGAAACCACTCAGGATACGGTTCCTTATATATTTTCACCGACTAAACGGCAGTTTAAAGACTTTGTCAGGAATGAAGGCTTCAGGAATAAGGAAACATTTTTAAAAGCAAGGAAATAGCAGATTTCTATGATTTCAGGATTTTCTGTCAAACTTTACCTGGTTTGACAAGACACCCCCTCGCCTTGTCCCCCCCTCTCCTTGTCGCCCCTTCTCCTTGTCCCCCTCGTCCTTCTCAACAAGCTACCTCTTCTTCCTCTTCTTCCTCGTCAACTCTTCCGTTTCAGCGTCGCGCAGTAAAGTCTTCCAGTCCGATTTGGTTTCAGCTGTAAAAGCGAGAGTTTGGTTGTATTCCGTTTTATTAATTTCCATTACTTCAACCGGTTTGCCGATATATTCTTCAATTTCTTCGAGCATTGGTTTTTCCTCCTTGCTGCAAAATGAAACTGCGATTCCTTTTTTGTCGGCCCGACCGGTTCGGCCAACGCGGTGTACATAGTTCTCCGGTTTTTCAGGCAAATCGTAATTCACTACAAAATCCACACTGGGAATATCAATTCCACGGGCACTCACATCGGTGGCTATCAGTATTTTGAACTCCCCGTTTTTAAATCGTTTCATAACCATCAGCCTGTCAGCTTGTTCCTTGTCGCCGTGGATGGTTTCACATTTAATATTCAGCCTGTCCATAGCAAGGGTTACCCGTTCGGCACGTACTTTTGTACGCACGAAAACCAGGATTTTACTTTCAGGATTCTCATTTACAAGCCGTTCGAGAAAAAAACGTTTATCATCCATTTCGATAAATGCAACCGAATGTTCAATATTACGCGCTACCGGGTCTTTGGGCGAAATCTGAATCCGGATCGGGTTGGTTACCAGCGAATATGCTATTTTTTTAATGTAAGGATTGATGGTCGCAGAGAAAAACAACGTCTGCCTGTTTCGTGGCAGTTTCTTTACAAGTTGCTGAATATCATTAATAAACCCAAGATCGAGCATGTGGTCAGCTTCATCAAGGATGAGTATTTCGATGCGGCTCAGATCGAGATGTCCCTGGCTTACCAAATCGAACATACGGCCGGGAGTAGCAACCACAATATCAACACCTTGTTCCAGTTTTGCTATTTGCGGATCCTGTTCCACGCCACCCATCAGGCAATATGTTTTTACGCGGGTATGTTGTCCGATGGCCTGAAAAACTTCCGTAATCTGCAACGCAAGCTCCCTGGTTGGAGCCATAACAATACAGCGGATTCCGTGGCTGCGGCTCGAAGTTTTTTGTTCGTGCAGCATATTTATTACCGGAATTGCAAAGGCCGCAGTTTTACCGGTGCCGGTCTGGGCAATGGCAAGTACATCGTCGCCATGCAAAATGGGTCCGATACTCTTGTACTGAATATCAGTCGGTCGGCGGAAGCCTGATTCTTCGATACTTCTTTTTAATTCGGGAGCAAGCGTGTATTGTTCAAATTTCATAATTAATGCTTAAGGGCTGCAAAGATACGGAGGGAATGTGAGTTATCGGGAGATAATTGAGATACGGGGCTTATTATGATACAAATTCCAAGGCCCAAATTCCAAGTTCCAAATTCCAAGACCCAAATTCCAAATTCCAAAACCAAAACCATTTACAAGTATGAATTTGGATGGATAGGAGGGCTACTGTGGCAATTTTAAAAAGTATAGTTTTAAATGTGTAAAGTTTCTTTGGTTAATTCTTCCCGATACAACTGGTGCATTTATCTTTTATGACTTTGTAATGAATTGATAATGTATGCTTTATTGGTTTTAAAATTACCAATTAAGAATTTTGGTTAAACCAAACCAATACTTTGATGTTAATTTATACGTATCTTTATAAATGGAATAAAGAATGGTCATTTTTTCAACCATTTTCATACAATTACCTTAGTTGAATATTACCTTTTATCCTTTTGTTGATTAACCTCTGTTGAATACCTTTAATTTAACTTCAGTTTTCAAATACTACGCATGCTCCGGGCTAATAACAATACTTCTGTTACTATTCGCGAAATCGAATTTTCCATCCGTATAAAGGATAAGGATTCTTCGTTTACGGAGATTCTTGAATTGCTCAAGGATGAGCTTACCGTATTCCGGAATAATGCACGGCCCGGCAGGAGAGGGACTGAAAACCCGGTACGCGATTTTATTCAAACCAATATCGAACGGAGTATTATCGTACGCGAAAATACCCGGGTTTACTTTCTAAATTACAAGGAAAAAGAAGGTTCGCTCCGCATTACATTTACTTTGCTGGTAGTTACCGGTTTTATTAATTACGCATCGCTGCGGCAGTCGCTCGATTCGCTTATTAAAGATACAATTGCTGATTATTTTGAAGAACTCCTCGAACGACATATCCC
>CAZOXJ010000184.1:0-7584 GCA_964583325.1 uncultured Lentimicrobiaceae bacterium | reverse complement strand
GGCACGGCTTTAATAATTTATATATTCCTCAGGTCGGATTTATTCATTCGTTCGTTCTGTTTTTCTTTAAATTCCATCTCATCTGCTTAAAGTTTCTGGTAAAGTTTACTTACTTCCGACAGTTTATGTTTAACTTCAATATTTATTTTTCGGTATCTTACAATTCCTATCAAAAAAATTCATAAATTTCGGTTAACAAAAAGAGATTGCCGGGAAAAGGATATACTGATTTTATCAGCCTGTTTATTAAGGTTTTATCTGTTCATACTGGTGTTCGGAAGGTGCTGTTTAACGGGTGTTCCAGCTTCGCAACGAAGTGTTTTGAGGTTCATTATAAAGGTTTGTTTTTATAAATGAATAAATGCCGTTAAAAAGTGGGAAGAATTTGTTGAAGGTAGTTGTATGAAAAATAAAACAAAACCACTAAAATCAGACAGTTTGATTCCTGATTCTCAGGAACATATTTCTGTAAGTCAAAAGTCTTCATTATTCCCTGTTGTTGGCATGGGAGCCTCCGCAGGCGGACTGGAAGCCCTCGAACAGTTTTTCGCCAATATGCCTGCCGACTGCGGTATGGCATTTGTTGTAATACAACATCTTGATCCTACCCATAAAGGGATAATGCGCGAATTGCTTCAGCGTATTACGGAAATGCCGGTGCACACTGTTACTGACAGGATGCGTGTAAAACCTTCCTGCGTGTATATTATTCCTCCTAACAAAAGCATGTCGATTTTTAACGGGGCATTGTATTTGTTCGATCCCGTTGAAACCCGCGGATTGCGGCTGCCGGTCGATTTCTTTTTCCGCTCGCTGGCTGACGACCGCCTCGATCAGAGTATCGGTGTTATACTCTCGGGTATGGGTTCCGACGGAAGTCTTGGGGTGAAAGCAATAAAGGAAAAAGGCGGATTGATATTGATTCAGGATCCCGATTCGGCCAGGTTCGACAGTATGCCCCGTAATGCCGCCGAAGCTGCGGTGGTTGATATAACAGCTCCTGCCAATGAGTTGCCGCTAAAATTAATTAGTTTACTGAAGCAACCTGTCCGCATCAGCGCAAAGCAGGAATTGGAAAAAGATACCAGCTCCCTCGAAAAAATCAATATCCTGCTTCGCAATCAAACAGGGAATGACTTTTCGCAATATAAAAAAAATACAGTCTATCGTCGTATCGAGCGGCGCATGGGCATACATCAGATAGGTAAGATCAATTCGTATGTGCGTTTTTTGCAGGAAAACCCGGTTGAAGTCGAAATACTCTTCAGGGAGCTGCTGATTGGAGTTACCAGCTTTTTTCGCGACGCAGCAGTATGGGAGTGCTTAAAAGACAATGCATTGCCTTCGATGTTTGCCCTCTTACCACATGGACATGTTTTCAGGGCCTGGATACCCGGCTGTTCAACAGGCGAAGAAGCCTATTCGCTGGCTATTGTTTTTAAGGAAGCAATAGAAAAAATGAATGCCGAAAAGAATTTTTCGTTACAGGTATTTGCAACCGATCTCGACAGCAATGCTATAGAGAAAGCCCGGAAAGGCATATACCCTGCAAATATTGTAAGCGATGTTTCGGTGGCCCGGCTTAACCGGTTTTTTATCCGTACCGAAGACCAATACCGCGTTAATGCCGAAATTCGCGAAATGGTGGTATTTGCGCCACAAAATGTAATTAAAGATCCTCCTTTTACTAAACTCGATTTACTCTCGTGCCGCAACCTGCTCATTTATATTGATGCCGAATTGCAGCAAAAACTCCTTTCGTTGTTCCACTACAGCCTTAATCATAACGGAATATTGGTTTTAGGAAGTGCCGAAACGCATGGCGGGCAAAATGATTTTTTTAAACCTGTAGATACGAAATTACGCATATACCAGCGTACAGGTTTTGCCAAAACAGATGAACTGCTCAATTTCCCCAGCGCCTTTTCGAATCTGAAAAAGGGCCTGGCTGACAATCAATTACCTATGAAAGTTTCCGACAATCTTCAAACGCTTACCGATCAGTTGCTGCTGCAGCAATTTTCGCCTTCGAGCGTTCTGGTTACCGATAAAGGTGATATCCTTTATATAACCGGAAGCACGGGTAAGTATCTCGAGCCGGCAGCCGGCAAAGCTAATATGAATATTTTTGCTATGGCTCGCGAAGGTTTGCGCAACGAACTTCCTATGGCTTTTCGAAAAGCAATGCAAAACTATGACAAAGTCGTTCTGCCGAAAATAAAATTTCTCTGTAATGGTGGACCGCAATATGCTAATGTCACTATTCAGCAAATCGAAAAGCCATTGGCTCTGAAAGGCCGGATACTGATCATTTTTACTGACATTACTATTGATGATCAAAATTTACCGAAAACGAAAAACCGGAAATCTCTTTCTGTAGTTATGCAGGCGGAGTTGGAATTTGAACTTCCGCAGATAAAAGAAGAACTGCAAAGTACGCGCGAAGAAATGCAGACTTCGCAGGAAGAACTTAAATCGACTAATGAAGAGTTACAGTCAACCAACGAGGAATTGCAATCGACTAACGAAGAGCTTACCACTTCGAAAGAAGAAATGCAGAGCCTTAACGAAGAACTCCATACGGTTAACTTAGAGTTACAGTGTAAAATTGATGATTTTGCGCGTATCAATAACGATATGACCAACCTGCTCAATAGCACCGAAATTGCTACATTGTTTCTTGACAGGAATTTGAAAATCAGGCAGTTTACGGTTCCGGCAACAAAAATATTTAAGCTTATACCAAGCGATATCGGCCGCGTATTTACTGATCAGGTAACTGAACTCAATTATCCCTCTATTTATGATGATGCCAGTGAGGTATTGCGCACTCTCATGTATCAGGAAAAAGCTGTTTCAACACACGATGGCCGGTGGTTCAATATCCGTATAATGCCGTACCGCACTTTTGAAGACAGGATTGACGGACTGGTTATTACATTCATTAATATCACCAAAGCCAAGCAACTCGAAGTTACGCTGCGGGAGTCGGAACTGAGGCTGAATTCGATTGTTAGCGCGGTGCATGGTTTAGTTATAGTATTGTCGGCGAAAGGTGAAATAACAGATTTTAATTCCGTAGCTGAAAAAATACTTGGCATAAGCCACACCGAAGTTATAGGGCGAAAATACGTTGATTTGTTTATCGATCATGCATCCCGAAAGCAGGTTGAAGCTGAAATGAAAGAGTTATTGCTGTTAAAAGTACCCGGAAACTATACGAACAAACTAAAATCCGTCGATGGAAAAACAATTGAAATTGAATGGACGGTGCATACATTATCCGACAATGATGGTATATTAACAGGATTTCATTTACTATAAGTTACAGATATTTGGTCATGAGTAAAACAGAAATAAAATCGTCCGAAGAATTATCGCAACGCAATAAACAAAATTGGCTTTTACCTAACGAGTCTTCTGTGGATGGCATTAAACCTGCAGATATAGAAGCAGAAAAGAATTTTACCCAATTGGAAGAAGAGAATAGTATACTGAAAAAGCAACTTGAGGAATTACGCAATGCAGCAGATACTACCGTAGAATCGGCCAGGCACTATGCCGGATTATATGCTGAAATAAATGACGCGTCACCCGCCGGCTGTTTCACCTTATCACCCGCCGGAGTAATCATGGCTGCCAACCGCAGCGGGAAAGCTTTATTAGCAAGTGGAAATGAAGAAGTTATCAATAAGGATTTCAGATCATTTCTGTCAACGGATGCACTTCCTGTATTTGATGATTTTATTAATAAAATATTCGAAACCAATCAGAAGCAAGCCTGCGAATTACAAACATCACATTCGGATTTAAACTATTTTCTTGTCGAAGGTATTGCCATTTCAGGCAATCAATATTGCATTGTAAATGCTGTTGATTTTTCGGAATTCAGAAAAAATCAGGATGCTGAAAAACAAGCCCTGGGATTGTATAAGGATGCGCTCGAAATCGGGAATTTTGCTTACTGGGAAGTGGCTTTTCCTTCGGGTAAAACGACGTTTCATAAAAGCAAAGCCACCATACTTGGTTACCAGCCTGAACGCTTTACCCATTATTCCGATTTTACGAACTTGCTGCACCCCGATGATCTGGAGCCGGCAATGGAGGCTATGCGTGATTGTTTGAGCGGCAGAAAAGAAAAATACGAGGTCGATTACCGAATAAAATCAGCTGCAGGACAATATAAATGGTTTCATGATATTGGACGGATAGTTACCCGTAACTCTGAGGGAAAACCTTTGAAGGTCAGAGGGATAATTGTGGATATTTCCGAACGTAAACAAGCCGAAATCCGTTACGCCGAGAGCGAAGCCAAATGGAAAACTTTAATTGATACTTCGCCTGACGGAATTGTAATTTCAACCCTCGACGGCATCATCCTGTTTGCTTCGGATAAAGTACTGGCTTTATATGGGACTGACTCATCAGAAGAACTGACTGGTAAAAGTATTTTTGATTTTATCGACGAATCGTATCACGAAAAGGCAGTCCTACTAATTGGCGAGATGCTTAATGGCAACTATACCGGGGCTTCGGAGTATCTGATGAAAAGGTTTGACGGGTCACTTTTTTATATGGAGATTAATGCCGAAACGCTCCTTAATAAAGAAGGAAAGGCCGAAAAAGTATTTTATATATTACGTGATATTACCGAACGTTTACAGGCTTCTAAAGCACTGAGCGAGAGCAATGACCGTTTCCGTACTTTTCTGGATACGGTTACCAATATTGCGGTACAAAGTTATAACGCTGACTGCAAAATTACGTATTGGAATAAGTCGAGCGAAGATATATACGGTTATACTGCCAGGGAAGCTGTTGGGCAAAATATTGCTGATCTTATTTTTCCTGACGAACTAAAAGATCCTTTTAAAAAGGCTGTAAAGGAAATGGAGCGGAGTGGTATTGGTCATCCGGCCGGAGAGTTGGCGCTGAAGCGCAAGGATGGTTCACGGATTTCAATATATTCCAATCACAGCATAGTGAAACAGCCCGGAAAAGAATCGGAATTTTATTGTATCGATATCGATTTAACGGAACGTAAAAGGATTGAAGCTGCTTTAAAAGAAAGCGAAAAACATTTTCGTACTCTTGCTGATTCGGGTCAGGCCCTTATCCGCACATCGGGTTTGGATAAAAAGAGTAATTACTTTAACCATTCGTGGTTCAGTTTTACAGGCCGTACTATTGAACAGGAAACCGGTCATGGCTGGATTAAGTGTATTCATCCCGACGATGTAAAACGATACATCGAAACCTTTGATACTGCTTTTGAACAAGGCGGAAAATATAGCCTGATATATCGCTTACTCAGCGCAAACGGAGAATATCGGTGGCTGCAGGATGTTGGTTCACCTCGCTTTAACAGCAGCGGCGACTTTATAGGTTATATCGGGCATAGCATTGATATTACCGACCTGAAACGAATGCAGGATGCTGTCGAAAAAAGGATAATTGCACTTACCCGCCCATTATCCGATATGAAGACTATCCTATTCGATGAACTTTTCGATATAGAAACCATACAGCTAATTCAGGATGATTTTGCATTGGCTACAGGTGTTGGTTCCTTAATTATTCATCCGGATGGCCGGCCTATAACCAGGCCAAGTAATTTTACCCGGCTTTGCAGCAATATTGTACGAAAAACCGAAAAAGGGTGTATTAACTGCAATAAATCCGATGCTTTAATAGGAATTCCCAATGTTACCGGTCCTGTGGTGCAGCCCTGCCTCAGTTGTGGTTTATGGGATGCAGGGGCAAGCATTACTGTTGGTGGTATCCATATTGCCAGCTGGCTGGTTGGACAGGTGCGCGACGAAACACAAACGGAAGAGGCAATTCTTGCTTATGCCCGTGAGATAGGAGCCGACGAAAGTGAATTTTTGAAAGCTTTCCGCGAAGTACCGGTTATGAGCCAAAATAAATTTGAACAAATAGCCCATTCTGTTTTTACTTTTGCCAACCAGTTATCAAATTCGGCCTTTCAAAATGTGCAGCAGGCCCGTTTGATTGCTGATCGTCAGCAAGCACAGGAAAAACTGATCGAAAGCGAATCGCAGTTTCGTAATTTCTTCGAAAGCGCCCCCGATGCCATATTTATTGCTGAATCGGATTCAGGTATAATTATCGATGCAAACCCCGCTGCTGCAAAACTGATGCTGATGCCGCGCGAAGTTATTATCGGGATGCATCAAACGAAGTTACATCCGAGGCATGATTCAGTGCAACCGAATGAGCTATCGACTCAACTTTATCCTAAAGTAGAATTTGTCGTATCTCCTAACCCAATTGAATATGCCATTCTTCGCTCTGACGGATCAATACTGGCTGTCGAAATAATGGCATCCGAAGTACTTATCAAAGGCCGCAAATGCATAATGGGTACTTTTCGCGATATTGCGGAACGCAAACTCATGGAACTGTCGATACTTGAGAGCGAAAAACGCTATCGTTTACTGGTTGAATCCTCACCCGATGCTATTGCAATTTACCAGGAAGGGCAGATGGTGTACGTAAATCCATCGGGCTTAAAAATGTTAGGTGCTCAAAATCAGTACGATCTTATCGGGCGACCGCTTTTATCTATTGTTCATCCACATTCGCGGGCCGAAGTTATTAAACTCATCAGGCTCGTAACCGAAGAGGTTGAAGTGCCTGCCGTGGAGGAAAAGCTTATACGGATTGATGGAACTGAATTTGATGCTGAAGTTGTTGTACTGAGTACAACATACAACGACCTACCTGCCGGACAGGTAATTATACGCGATGTTACCGAACGTAAACTTGCCGAGGAACAAATAACCAAACTTAACGAAGATCTCGAAAAGAGAGTAACCGAACGCACTATGCAACTCGAGGCTGCCAACAAAGAACTGGAAGCTTTTAGTTATTCTGTTTCGCACGATTTGCGAACTCCCTTGCGGGCAGTTGATGGATTTGCCAATATTCTGCTTGAGGATTATGCTCCTTCGTTAGATAACGAAGGAAAACGGTTGCTGAATACCATTATCAGCAATGCCAACAGGATGGGCTTCCTTATTGACGACCTGCTCTCATTTTCGCGCCTTGGCCGACAGGAAATTTCGTACTCGGAAATAAATATGTACGAAATGGCTTTAACCGTTTACAACGAAATTGCCACTGAAGCTGAAAAGCAAAAGATTGATTTCCGTTTGCAAAATCTTTGCAATGCATTTGGCGATCCGGCGATGGTAAGGCAGGTAATGGTGAATTTAATCGGTAATGCCGTTAAATATACTTCGCGAAAGCCGATCCGGATTATTGAATTAGCGAATGTTGCAGGTCATAAGGATAATGTGTACCTGGTAAAAGATAACGGCGCCGGTTTTGATATGGCTCATACCACAAAATTATTTGGCGTTTTTCAACGTCTGCATTCCGTCAAAGACTTCGAAGGAACAGGAATAGGACTTGCCATTGTAAAACGGATCATTCAGAGACATAACGGCAAAGTGTGGGCCGAAGCTAAAGTAAACGAAGGAGCTGCTTTTTATTTTTCACTGCCTGGAAAATAAAGGGTTTTGTTTCACTTTATAAATTTAAGGACCAGTTTGCTTTTTT
>CAZOXJ010000183.1:0-7597 GCA_964583325.1 uncultured Lentimicrobiaceae bacterium | reverse complement strand
ATTTTTCTCCCTTCCATATTACTTTTTTGCTGAAATTTGACAATTCTAATTCAAGTCGAAAAACAACCTACCTATATGAAGTCCTTTACACTGATTTTCAGTCTCCTGGTCGCTCTTACATTTACTGCCATAGCAGGAAAAGTAGAAAAAACTTATCATTTTGCTAATCCGACAGTTCGTCATACCGATGGCTACCAGGTATTTACCCTCGATAATACCATGCCTACCGCCCAGTATGGTCAGCCAATGATGCCTTATAAGCAGGTTAACTTAATGCTACCACCGGGTGAAGCGGCTGTAAGTATCGAAATTGTTTTTTCGGGAGAAGTGGTTATGCCGGGAGAGTTTAAACTGTATCCGCAGCAGGAAGTCAGGCCGGTTTCTTCAGGAGGTTCAGGCACTTTTCTTAAAGATAATGACGTTTACACCAGTAATGCAGTTTTTCCTTCCGATCCCAAAGGTCAGCTTATGACTTCATTTCTGAATGGAAGGTCGTTTGCGCTTACTTCTTTCACCCCGGCACAGTACAACCCGGTTACCGGAAAACTTTCGTATTATACTTCCGCAAAGGTGATTATCCGAACTGCTCCCGATCCGAAAGCAGAAAAAGCCCTTGAAAATTTGGTTGTTAAAAATACACAGGCATCAAAACTTGCTGATAACAGCGAAATGGATCAGAACTACAACAGCAGGCAAAAAACTACTACCGGAAATTACGACCTGTTGATCATTACCACTACCGCGTTTAAAAATTCATTTGCCGGCATGCAGGCAGGGTACCAGAAGGAAGGAATTACCTCGCTTGTTGTAACACGTGATAGTATTATTACAACTATGGCCGGACAGGATACTCCTGAGAAAATCAGGAATTTTATTATCCAGGAATACCTGACTCACGAAGTACAATACGTTTTGTTGGGAGGAGATATTGAACTGATACCTCATCGCGGATTTTACTGCACGGTTGTTTCAGGTGGAGGTTATTCCGACCAGAATATTCCGGCTGATTTATACTACTCTGCACTCGACGGCAACTGGAACAATGATGGTGATACTTATTGGGGCGAACCCGGCGAGGACGACCTGCTGCCGGATATTGCCGTTGCACGTATGCCTTTCAGCCTGGGCACTGAACTCGAAAGTATGCTTAATAAAAGTTACAAATACCAGTTCGAACCCATAGCAGGCGAATTCCGCAATATTTTAATGGCCGGCGAAAATCTGTACTATAATCCGGATACCTGGGGCAGCGATTACCTTGAACTGCTTAAGGGTGAGCGTTCTGACAACGGATATACTACTATTGGTATCCCAACTGATTACCCTTTCGATCATATATATGATGAAACAAATTACTGGACAGGGCAGGATCTGATGAACCACCTGAATCAGGGTCGGCCAATGCTGAACCATGTCGGCCACGCCAACGAAACGTATGTGATGAAATTGTCCAATGGCGATATCACCAATGCGAATTTCAACGGGTTGAATGGCATCGATCATAATTTCACCATCGTTTATACCCATGGTTGCTTGTGTGGAGCGTTTGATTATAATGACTGTATTGCCGAGAAAATGGTAACCATCGATAATTTTGCAGCAGCTTTTGTTGGCAACTCACGCTTTGGCTGGTTTAACGAAGGACAAACCGAAGGCCCTTCGGCCCACCTGCACCGCGAATATATGGATGCACTATACAACGACAGCCTCAATCGCATAGGCAGGGCTCATATGGAATCGAAAATTGCTACTGCTTCGTGGGTTACAGCTCCCGGACAATGGGAACCCGGCGCATTACGCTGGTGTTTTTACGATTGCAATGTACTTGGCGATCCGGCTTTTGCAGTGTTTACTGACAATCCGATTTCAATTAATACTACCTATCCGGCAACAGTTCTTATTGGAACTCCTACCATGGAAATTAACATTAGTTCAGGTGGAAATCCGGCTGCCGGGTTAACCTGTGTGGCAATGAAAGACGGAATTGTAATAGGCAAATCTGTAACCGATGTTACAGGTCAGGCGATAATCACTTTTGATGTTATAATTCAGGATGCCGGTGATGCACAACTTATTGTTTCAGGATACAATTGCACACCAACTACTTACAATTTTGCTTTCCTCTCCGTTGCCGGTCCTTTTGTGGTTTATGCCCACAGCCTGGTAAACGATCCTTCCGGCAACCAGAACAACCAGCCCGATTTCGGCGAGACTATTTTACTCACCAACGGTATGAGGAATGTGGGTGGCAGCGATGCACTTAATGTGATGGTAACACTTTCAACTACTGATCCATACATTACAATTACTGACAGTACTCAGCTTTATGCAAGCATACTTGCAGGTGATACAGTTACTATCATCAATGCTTTTGAATTTGTAATCTCCGATACTATCCCCAACGGGCACGAAGTCCTTTTTGGTCTGAAAGCCGAAGCAGGAAGTACCTGGCTTTCGGAGTTCTCCATAACATGCTTTGCTCCTGTACTTGCAGTCGGCAGTCTGACAATTGATGATTCAGGCAGCGGCAACGGAGATGGGAAACTCGATCCCGGCGAAACAGCAACTTTGTTTATACAATCCATGAATAACGGGAATGCAGCCTGTGCAAATACTACCGGAACGCTCACTACTACAAGTCCATGGGTAACAATTGTTACTTCTGTTTATCCTATTGGCAATCTGTCTGCCGGTGCTTCCTCCGCATCACAGTTTGAAGTGCATGTAAGTGCAGATGCTCCGGCAGCATCTATCGTTGAACTCGGGTATGTTCTGGCTTCTGGCGGTTACCAAGCTACAGCTGCATTTTATCCGACCATCCGGTTAATAGCCGAGGATTTTGAAAGCGGCGATTTTAATACGTTCCCGTGGTCAACCCTGGGACAGAAATTCTGGAGTATTACTGATGTTGAACCCCTCGAAGGTGAATATTGCAGCCGTTCGGCGCCTATCAGCCACAGCCAGCAATCGACTATGAATATTACCCTTAATGTGCTGGGTAACGACAGTATTTCATTTTATTCGAAAGTATCGTCGGAAGAAATTTTTGATAACCTTAAATTTTTCATCGATATTCAAACTATGGGCGAATGGTCAGGTATCGTCCCCTGGCAGCGCCACAGTTATTTTGTTACCGAAGGCTTACATACCTTTAAATGGGTTTATACCAAGGATAATTTTACTTCTACCGGCTCCGACTGTGCCTGGGTCGATTTTATTGTTTTCCCTGCATTTGTCGATTATACAGGTACTAACGAATTCGCTTCTGACGTTTTGAAAATGAATCTTTCACCAAATCCGGCTGATGATCGTATAACTATCGAAGCAAGCCTGGTTTCGAAAAGTAATTACATGCTCCGGATTTTCGATAACGAAGGTAAAAATGTAGTGTCAGCGCAGGAAATAGCTACTGATAATGCAGGCTACCTTTCAAAAGTTGTTGATGTTTCAACACTTAAACCAGGCTATTATACATGCGAAATTGCATCCGGGGGAATCAACATTTCGCGGTCTTTTATTGTTTATTAGTAAGCAGAAAGCAGGTTTGCATTGTGTGTACCAATGGATATCAATTTTTGATATGCAGTGCTAATAGCATAGTCAGTCGGACCCCTTTTTGCCCTGTTTTATAAATATACTTTCAGAAAATGAAAAACGCAGGAAAAGTTCAGCAGTCATGCAATGCCTTGAGGATTTTTCCTGTGGGATATTGGATTTTTCTGTTTGCCATTCTGGTTTCGGCCGGCCCAGCTGTTCAGGCACAGGAATTTATGCCAGCAAGCGAGATGCCCGAAAAATATGTTCCCGATACCCGTATCGATAATATGGGTTACTGGCGCCGGATGGCTGAGCTGGGATTGATTCCGGTGCAACCTGCAAAACCTGCGCCTCCGGTTATAAGGCGTTCTGCCGTGCTTTCGGCACCGGGAATTGCAACTTACGATTCACCCGATATACGCGTTACCGAAACCAATACTCTGCAATCGGAAAACTCTATTTTCGTGGATCCTGAAAATGGCCTGAACCTTTTGAATTCAAACAATTCGCATCCTGCACCCTATGCCGGAACACAATACGGTGCCGACGCATTGCAGAGCGATGACGGAGGTACTTCATGGGGCGGAACAATTGCAGGAGTAGCAGGATATAATTTTGGCGACCCTGCCGTAGCAATAAGCCGGAGTGGCAGGTGGTTTGTAGGTTATATTTTTTCGGGCGGAGGTCAGGGTATTTCCTATTCCAACGATCAGGGGCAAACCTGGCAAAAAAGAGGAGTTGCTTCTGCTCCTTCAGGTTTCGGAAGCCTGCTTGATAAAAATCATTTGTGGGTTGACAACAGTCTTACCAGCCCTTATATGGGAAACCTTTACGACGGCTGGACTGTAATTGGCAGTGGAAGCACAAGTTCTGGGCAAGTGCAGGTTTCGCGTTCCATGGATGGTGGTCTGGCCTGGCAAATGCCTGCATTGATAAGCGCACAGGTAGCAGCCGGTAGCCATAACCAGGGAATCAACATTCACACAGGTCCGCTTGGCGAAGTTTACGCAACATGGGCAATTTACGATAGCTGGCCTTCCGACGAAAAAGCGCTTGGCTTTGCGCGTTCACTCAACGGAGGTCAATCGTGGGAACCGGCAAAACGGATATTTGACGATATTAAAGGCATTCGTACCAGGGGAGTTAGTAAACAAATGCGGGTAAATTCATTTCCTTCCATGGCGGTGGATATAAGTAACGGTCCCGACCGGGGCAGTATTTATGTGGTATGGGCTAATGTGGGAATTCCCGGAGTAAATGAAGGAACCGGTGTTGATATTTACCTGATGAAATCAACAGATAAAGGAGATACCTGGAGCGAACCGGCAAAAATAAACCAGGATGCTCCCGGACTTGGTAAACAGCATTATTTCCCCTGGATTACCTGCGATCCGGAAAATGGTAACCTTGCCGTGGTGTTTTACGACGACCGCAATGTACCTGACGATATGTGCGAAACATGGGTAGCTGTTTCGAAAAATGGCGGCCTGTCGTGGCAGGATTTCAGGGTTAGCGATGTGGCTTTTACCCCTCAGCCGCTCACCGGGATGGCTGATAATTATTTCGGCGATTACCTCGGAATTACATCAAAAGGGGGAATGGTTTTCCCCTGCTGGACTGATAACCGTACCGGCGAAGCAATGGGTTATGTGTCGCCATTCCGCATAGGACCGCCTGCCGGACAGCCATTTATCGATTATTATACACACAAAATAAATGATACTTTAACAGGAAACGGGAATGCAAAACCTGAGTACGGTGAAACATTTTCGCTTTCGCTCACCATGCGTAATATCGGGGATCAACCGGACAGTTTAGTAAATGTTACACTCAGTTGCGATTCCCCATTTGCACAAGTTATCAATAGCACCCAGTATTTTGGTGATTTCGAAACCGGGCAGATGAAAAATATCCCTGATTCATTTCTTGTGCGGTTTTCGGATTCGATACCTGATGGTTCCGATATTGTTTTTACTTTGAGTGCAACCGATTATAACGACAGCACTTTCAAAAGCAGCCTGGTTATTCGTTCTCATGCCCCACATCTTAGCATCGGGCCTTTTTTTATAATTGATACTTCCGGAAATAACAACAACCAACTCGATCCCGGCGAATCTGTTTTAATCGGTAGCGTTCTTTCCAACAAGGGAAATTACACCATTGCATCCGCTAACAGCAATTTAACATCATTATCAACTTTGTGCCAGGTAGTTGCTCCCGTGGTGGTTTCGCCTCAGCTTTTGCCCGGCGAAAGCCATACCGTTTTGTGGGAAGTAAATGTCGATAATTCTGCTCAGGCAGGAATGTCAGCCGGATTTGTTGATACTCTTACCTATGGCAGTCAGCGCTTTGCGAAATTATTCGTAAAAAAAATAGGAGTGCTTACCGAAGACTGGGAAAGCGGCGATCTTTCAAAAATGGCCTGGCAAACCGGAGGAAGCAAACCCTGGAACATCAATAATTTTATGGTGTACGAAGGCACGTACAGCCTGCGCTCAGGTTATATAAAAAGCCTTGATACCTCATCTCTGTTTATGGATTTAAACCTGGCTGCCGACGACAGCATCTCGTTTTACCGCAAAGTTTCCTCCGAGCTCAGCTACGACTTTCTGAATTTTTATATTGATAAACTAAAAGTCGGGCAATGGTCGGGTGAGAAAGACTGGGAGAGGGTTACGTTTCCTGTTCCGGCAGGAATACACACAGTGAAATGGGAATATACCAAGGACCTTGGCCTGAATGTGGGATACGATGCTGCATGGATTGATTTTATTCAGTTTCCTGTGCAGCAGCTTACAACCGTAAATGCCGGCCCCGATGCCCGTATCTGCGAAGGCAATCCGTTTCAGCCACAAGCGGTTGCAACCAATTACCTTACACTGAAATGGAGCACTTCAGGATCAGGCTTTTTTAACGACCCAACAATTTTTAACCCATTATATTTCCCGAGCCCGGCTGATGTGGCAGCCGGTACGGTTCAGCTTTTCATTTCATTGACAGGTTTTTCGTATGGCGAAATAGTAAAAGATACGCTGGTACTAACCATAGCACCCAAACCATCAGCATATGCCGGTCCCGATACATTTACCTGTACCGGTGAGGAATTTCACACTTCAGCCTCAGCAAACAACTATATTTCAGCACACTGGACATCTCCGGGCGATGGAATATTTGGTAACGCCGATACACTGAATACGCAGTTTTTACCCGGTGCCTATGACATTCAAAGCAAGCAAACCATGCTGATTTTGAAAGTAGCAGGCGAAGCCGTTTGCGGACAAATTTCCGATACTTTACTTCTGAATATTTATCCGGGATTTACCTCATCGCTTGCCGGCGATACTACAATTTGCAGAGGCGATACCACATTACTGACACTTGCTTTTACCGGTCAGGGGCCATGGCGGGTTTTTCTTTCCGACGGAAGTACTCTTAATGTTTTGAAACCGCTCCTGGTTATTCCTGTATCACCTCTAACTACAACCACCTACCAGGTTGACTCCGTTATGAATTTGGCAGGGTGTATTTCGCGTTCAGTATGGAAAGCAACGGTTAATGTATTGCAACCTCCTGCCGTTGAAATGCTTGGGCCTTCCGAAGCCTGCAACGGACAGCAGGTGATTCTGCAAGCAAATACTGACAGTGCAGGCAGTTATTTATGGAGTCCGGGTGAAGCTACAACCCGGTTTATCAATACTACCTTATCGGGCAATGCAGGCGAAATTAAAAAATACAGCGTAAAAGTAACCGGACTTAATGGTTGTGCAACTTCCGATTCCATGTCGGTTAAAATTGTAACGGATTGTATTGAAAAAAAGGCTGGCGATGTAAGCGTGAAATTTTATCCTAATCCTACTAACGGAGATTTCACCATCGAACTCTCATCCGCTACAAGCGAAACGGCAGATATAAAGATTATTACAGTCGACAACAAGCTGGTTTATATTCTCGAAAACACCAATGTGTTGGGTATTAAATCACTTAAAATCAATCTGAATAACCTCGCACAGGGCACCTATATCCTGAATATCCGAAGTATAAGCGGCGAGTTAAGTGATAA
>CAZOXJ010000182.1:0-7667 GCA_964583325.1 uncultured Lentimicrobiaceae bacterium | reverse complement strand
CCGAATTGCTTTTTCATTTTTGCTGCTTCGGGATATATCTCTGCTGAAATTCCGGCTTTGTGCAGTTTTTCAAGGTATTTCAGACAAACAAGTTCTTCATTCCCTCCAAAATTTACAAGCAGAACCGTTGTTGCCTGCTCCGTATCAGCCGGAAATAATTTAAGCTCGTTCATTACATCGTAAATACGGTCAGCGCCAAAGGAAATACCAATTCCCGACATGCCTTTCAGACCAAAAATCCCGGTTAAATCGTCGTAACGCCCACCTCCGCTTATGCTGCCCATCTGAACATCATTGGCTTTGATCTCGATGATGGCGCCAGTGTAATAATTTAAACCACGGGCAAGAGTTAGGTCAATTTCCACTTTCGCGGCGGGTTTCAACACTTCAATAAAATTAAAAATAGTGCGCATTTCCTCAATGCCTTTTAATCCGGTTTCTGAAGTAGCCAGTATATCGGAAAGCTGATCCAGTTTTTTGATGCTGCTCCCTTTTAAACCGAGGATGGGCTGGAGTTTTTCGATAGTTTCGGCACTCAGCCCTTTTTCGGCAAGTTCCTTATTAACACCCTCCTGCCCTATTTTATCGAGTTTGTCGATGGCCACGGTAATATCAGTGATACGCGCAGATTCGCCGATTACCTCCGCAATGCCGGAAAGTATTTTACGGTTGTTCATCAGAATGGTGATACTGATGCCTAGTTTGTTAAAAATTTCGGCAGCAATTGTTACCATTTCCACTTCATAAAGCAACGAATTGCTCCCGATTACATCCACATCGCACTGGTAAAACTCGCGGTAACGGCCTTTCTGCGGACGGTCGGCACGCCATACCGGCTGAATCTGGTAGCGTTTGAACGGAAATGTAATTTCATGATTATGTTGGACCACGAACCGGGCAAACGGAACTGTAAGATCGTATCGTAATCCTTTTTCGGAAATATGTTTGAGCATTTTCCCTGCTTCTTTCGCGGCATAGGTGTCATCGGGCACATCCGAAAGGTAATTCCCCGAATTCAGGATTTTGAATAACAGCTTATCCCCTTCTTCGCCATATTTCCCCATCAACGTACTCAGGTTTTCCATGGCAGGCGTTTCAATCGGCAGGTAGCCATGCAATTTGAAAATGCTGCGGATAGAATCGAAAATATAATTACGCCTTGCCATTTCGACAGGTGTAAAGTCGCGGGTGCCTTTGGGGATGGAGGGGGATGACATTTGGGGGGTTAGGGTTTTGGGGTTAGGTTTTCGGGTTTGAAGAGTTTGAAGGGTTTCTTGTTTCAAGTTTCTTGTTTCTCGTTTCAGGTTTGAAGAGTTTGGAATTTGGACCTTGGGATTTGGAATTTGGATCTTAGTATTTGGATCTTTTTAACGAAGTTCTATCCCCAGTTCTTCAAAAACTTTGGCAAGAAAGTCCTTTGCTCCGGGAGTTCCTTCCTGAGGAGCCCAGGATGCAGAACTGCCTTCGGTATGCGGCACAAATGGACCTTCTTTTATTTCGTAAACTACAGTGCCTGTTTCGAGTGCGGTGAGCATGTGATAACTATTTTCTTCAAATTCAATTCCCAGAATTCCGTTCGCTTGACTCAGGACTGCATGGTCGCGGATGCTGCCATCATCATTAAACGCAACAGCCAAAGCAGTCCCGCGCAAGAGCACAAAGGATTCTTCTTTGGTAATATGCTTGTGCGGACGAATATAGGTCCAGGGTTCCAGTGCATTTAAAAGCCGCTGAACAGGATCACTTAGTTCGGGATGAAAATTGTAGTTCATCCGCAGACGCAACGAGGTACGGGCCTGGTCAATAACACTATCAATAAGTTGGGTAGTTATTTTTATCATACGTTTCCGTTATTTGATCAGGCGTTTAGAGTGTGCAGACACCCTGCGGGTGTGCAGACACTCTAAACAGCCAATTTATACCATCAGCTTCCTGAATTTTATCCGTTTCGGACCTTCGTCTCCCAATCGTTTACGTTTATTTTCCTCATAATCGGTATATCCGCCTTCGAAAAAGTAAACCTGCGAATCGCCTTCAAACGCCAGGATATGTGTTGCTACCCTGTCGAGGAACCAGCGATCGTGGGAAATAACCACGGCACAACCGGCAAAATTTTCGAGACCTTCTTCAAGTGCCCTCAGTGTATTAACATCAATATCATTGGTAGGCTCATCGAGAAGAAGTACATTGGCCTCCGAACGCAGTGTGAGTGCAAGGTGCAGACGGTTTCGCTCGCCGCCGGAGAGCACTCCTGCTTTTTTACCCTGGTCGGATCCACCAAAATTAAAACGCGAAACGTATGCCCGCGAATTAATGAGTTTGCCGCCGAGCTGTATGGTTTCGTTGCCTTCGGAAATTACTTCCCATACCGATTTCTCCGGATTTATATTTGTATGCGCCTGGTCGATATAACCTACTTTAACGGTATCACCTACAATGAATTCGCCTTTATCCGGCTTGTCAATACCCATGATCAGGCGGAAAAGCGTAGTTTTTCCGGCACCGTTAGGACCGATAATTCCTACAATACCTCCCGGAGGAAGCATGAAATTCAGGTCATCGAACAATACTTTATCCCCAAATGCTTTGCTCACGCCTTTAACTTCAATTACCTGGTTTCCAAGACGTGGTCCGTTTGGTATGTATATTTCGAGACGTTCTTCCTTTTGTTTTACGTCTTCATTGAGCATTTTCTCGTACGAATTCAAACGGGCTTTCCCTTTCGACTGCCTCGCTTTTGGAGCCATCCGCACCCATTCAAGTTCGTTTTCGAGGGTTTTACGGCGGCGGCTTTCGGTTTTCTCTTCCATTTCCATCCGCTTGGTTTTCTGCTCAAGCCATTCGGTGTAATTTCCTTTCCAGGGAATGCCTTCACCACGGTCGAGTTCGAGGATCCATCCGGCAACATTATCGAGGAAATACCTGTCGTGTGTAACTGCAATAACGGTTCCTTTGTATTGCTGAAGGAAATGTTCGAGCCATTCGATGGATTCAGCATCCAAATGGTTGGTAGGTTCGTCAAGCAACAGGATATCAGGTTGCTGCAGCAGAAGCCGGCATAATGCTACCCTGCGGCGCTCACCTCCCGACAGCACTTTCACCGATGTATCGCCTTCCGGACAACGAAGCGCGTCCATGGCCCGTTCCAGCTTGGTATCCAGTTCCCAGGCATCGTGCTGCTCAATTAAATCAGTAAGTTGTCCCTGCCGCTCAATGAGTTTATTCATTTCATCATCGCTCATCGGCTCCATGAAACGATTGTTAACCTCTTCATATTCCTTCAGCATATTAACAACATCCTGAACTCCTTCTTCTACAATTTCCTTAACGGTTTTATTTTCATCGAGGTGAGGTTCCTGCTCAAGCATACCTACGGTGAACCCGGGCGAAAAAACAACCTCGCCGATAAACGATTTCTCCATGCCGGCAATGATGCGGAGCAGAGTTGATTTACCAGAACCATTCAGACCAATGATACCGATTTTTGCGCCATAATAAAAGGAAAGGTAAATATCCTTCAGAACCTGTTTGTTGGGTGGATGTATTTTCCCGACGCCAACCATCGAGAATATAATTTTTTTGTCGTCGCTCATGGTATTTAAATCTGTATTTTTATAATGTATGTAATTGATTTATTGTTTTTTGAAAAGTTTTTCGAGCTCATCTACAGAGTTTTCCCAGCTGAAAACTTTCTTCACGAATGAATGTCCGTTATGAGCAAGTGTATCAGCATACTTTTGATCGTTCAGTAATTTAATGATATGTTCGGCATATTCACCGGCGTTTGAGCCAATCAGAATTTCAACATTTTGCTCAGCACCGAGTGCCTGATTTGCCAGGTCGGAAGTAATGCATGGCATTTCCATAGCCATGGCTTCGAGGAGTTTATTCTGCAGACCTGTTCCTATACGCATAGGTGCAATAAAAATTCGTGACGAAGCATAGCTGTCGCGGATATCGGCCATCCAGCCGGAAACTGTAATATTTTCCGATTGAAGTGCCTGCACCTTTGCATGGGGTGTTGCGCCTGCAAGTAATAGTTTTGCTGTCGGAAATTGTTTCAGCACCAGCGGGAAAATTTCTTCAGCAATAAAACGCGCAGCATCAATGTTAGGCGGATATCCCATATTGCCTGTAAATACAACATCGTATGATTTTACTCCTTTAACAGGGCTGAAATATGCATGATCAACTCCATTGGGTATGACAGAAACTTTATTTCGCGATGGATGAGGAAGCAGATCGCGGTCGGGCTGAGAAATAATGGTTTTGTTGTCGAACTTTTCGAAAATCATATTTTCATACCGAAGCAGCCTCTTATGCTCCATGGTAAAAGCGATTTTCATCAGAAACGAAGAAGTTTCGGCCCGCCTTTTTGCACCCATCGAAAAAATATCCTGGTAATCGAGCGTTTTTGGGATTGCAGAGTTTTTTACATACTCCGAAACACGTATAAGCTGACAAAAAATATGATCGGGACTCGTCTTTTTAATGAGGTCGTCTATTCTTTTCTGCGCATTGCAGCGGTAAAAGTAACCGACCTGCAAAGGATTCCCGTTCAGAAATGCTTTTATCACATTCCAGACCATTCCTGCTTTACGGATCGGAATAATATGCACTTCGCTGCAAAATTTATTCAGTTCGTTAAGTGCATCGGGGTGAACAACTGAGTCGCTAAGAGCGCATAATATGATCTCGTTATGCTTAGCCATGCAACGGATTTGATGAAATGCTCTCAGCTTATCGCCTTTTTCGATAGGATACGGCACTCGCGAAAGCAGAACAAAAATTTTCATACCCGTTTACGGCTTGTGTATTGTAACAAAAGAGTTTTGTGTTAGCAGCAAAAATAAAACTATACTGTAAAATCAGGGGTACGGGATCTTATTTTTTTTTCAGCAGTTCAGCATAAAATGCCGTTAATTTTTGCATCAGTTTATTATTGTCATGCTCCCTGGCGATGAGTTTACGTGCATTTTCACCCAACGAATTTCTAAGGTTCTTATCATCGCACAGCCGCACAATTGCTTCTGAAAATGAAACAGGATCCTTTGCGATAAGCAGGTGCTGCCCGTTTTCGTAATTGATTCCTTCGGCACCGACAGCCGTTGTAATTATAGCTTTACCGGCGGCCATAGCTTCAACAATTTTTATACGGATACCACTGCCCGAAAACAAAGGCACAACCATAATCGAAAACCGTTGCATATATTCCCACACATCAGGCACTTCGCCGTCAACGGTTACACCTGGCTTTGAGAGTTTTTTCAGCCAGTCGGGCATATAACGGCCGGCAAGGTGAAGTTCAATACCAGGAAGCCGCTTTTTAACTTTCGGCCATACTTCATCAATTAACCATTTAATCCCTTCTTCATTCGGAAACCAATTCATAGTTCCAATGTGAAAGAGGGATGCTGCTTCCGGCTGAACCGGAGTATCGGGTAACGTATCGAGGTTGATCCCGAAAGGGATAGATATGATATTGCTGCTGTGCGACAAGCGGTCGAAATTGCGGGCATCGACCGGAGTAATGGCAACAACACCATTAACTTTATTGAGAATGCCGATTTCGAATCGCCTCAGAGCCTTGTACAAATGGTTCAGGTATATCCTTTTAAGCGGGTTCGGACAGTTTTCGGCTACTCGTTGCCAAATTTTATGTTCTATATTATGAGCCCTCAAAACAACCGGAGCTTTTGAATTTTTGCGTATAACATCCAGGTAGGAAGCCATATACAGCATTTCGAGCTGAATAATATCATAGGATTCCTTACGCAGTATTTCGGTGAGCTTGGCAGCGAAAGCTTTGGTATGAAACCTGGAAACATGGTACGAAATGCCAGCCACAAAATTGAATAATGCGGCAGGCACATGAATCGAAAGATCCATATCTACAAATTCGATCTGAGTCTTCTCCCTGAAATCCGCCGGAATAGTTTCCGGGTCCACACTATACTTATTGGTATTTGCAGCAAGTACCTTAACGGAATGACCGGCCTGCAGCAGTCCACTTATCATGGCATGCATGGCAATGGGGCCACCTTCACACTTGGGCCATGGCGACTTATTGCACAGCATTAGTATTTTCATCGGTCGGGTTTTGTTTTTTCTTAAATCTTTTAATTATCCTGTTGAAAAATTGCTTGTAACTCTCGGCATCCATAATATTGGAGTCAGTTGCTGCCTGGTAAGCCAGAAAAATCCCGACAGGCAGGAAAATCATGGTCGACATCCACATTCCTTTCCAAGGATCGGTTACTGCCGAACGAACTGATTTTTCGCCTGTAAACGAAATAACATGATATGCCACAAACAGAAGCACTGATATTACCAATGGCATACCCAGACCTCCTTTGCGGATGATTGCCCCTAAAGGCGCGCCAATCAGAAACAATGCGAAACAGGCAAATGAAAGCGTAAATTTACGGTGCCACTCAATATCGTAACGTGCTTTCAGTTCCACCTTATCCTTGATGAGCTGACGGTTGTATTCGAATGAACCTTTTGCATTGCGCGACATGCCAAGCGCATAAGATGCAATATTTTTTTTAATGGGTTGCGGCATGTTTTCGAAAATAGCCTGTGCTTTTGGCTCTGGAATATTCTTTATCAGGCTGTCGCTGATTTTCAGTCGCTTAAAATTCGAATAGAATCCCATCAGTGAGTTTCGGAGTTCGCCTACCCGTTGCCCTACTTCCAATCCGAGTGAATCCGAAGCATAACTAAGTTGCTTAACATTAAGCATATAGTAAGCGTTTTTAAAAAACTCATCATCGGAGCGTGTCATTTTAAATTGCGAAAGATCAAATTTAATAATCTCGCTTTCGTAGTTTGTCCGCTGAAACGAAACTTTTCTCGAATCGGTGCGATCAGAAGTTTCTTCGTAATTGGTACCATTATATAAGGTAAGCAACAAATAACTGCCATCAGCTGTTTGCTCCATACGACCCGAATCGGCAATGATCAGGTTGCTGTTACCCTGAACTTTCGAATGATCATAAATCATTACATCTTTTATACGCGTTCCATCAGGATCTTTCTTACCAATTTTGATGATATAGCCATCGAGGCCGGAGTAGAAGATACCGTCGCGGATGTTAAGCGAAAGTTTTTTCTGCCGCACATCGTACAAAGTCGACCGGAACTTTAAATTGGCGTAAGGGAAAATAATATTCGAATAATAAAAAGCACCGACACTAATAAGCAACGAAAACAAACCCAACGGCATCATTATTTTCCTTAACGAAATACCGGCAGCTTTCATGGCAACCAACTCGTACCGTTCGCCCAGGTTACCAAACGTCATCAGCGACGCCAGTAATATGGATATAGGCAATGCCATAGGTACAAAGGTAAACGAAGCCCAGAACATAAGCTGAGAAATGATATCCCACTCCAGACCTTTACCGACCAGCTCATCAACATAACGCCAAAGAAACTGCATCAGCAAAACGAACACTACAATAAAAAATGTAGCTAAAGCAGGTCCTGCATACGAACGTAAAATGAGCAGATAGAGTCTTTTCACCTATGATATTTTTTGCAATCTGCAAAGGTACTATATTAAATGAAGAGTGAAAAGTGAAAAGTGATGTAGTAAGTGAAGAGTGATATAGTAAGTGAAGAGTGAAAAGTGAAGAGTGAAAAGTGAAAAGTGAAGAGTGAAG
>CAZOXJ010000181.1:0-7750 GCA_964583325.1 uncultured Lentimicrobiaceae bacterium | reverse complement strand
TACGCGATAATACATTCGGTATTATGGATCAGACTTCAATAGCGGATATTATGTAGTTGGCAGCAATTTTAGCAAAAAGGCAAAATTCAGACAGAATTACTTTGTTAGGACTTTTAAAAAATCATTCGGAAAGAATATATTTGTTGAGAATAAAGATAAACGTTAATAAGACGGATGACTAGGCAACTAAAACCTTATGAATACTATTTTGTTAGCAATCCTTTTTTTGCCTCTGGAGAAGATTATTTTCGTTATATCATTCAAGATTTTTGCTTGAATGGAACTTTAGAATTAAATCTTGAATGGATTGAATTGCATCCTTCGGAAAAAAGATTGCGATTAAGACCGTTTATTGGAATTGGCAGGAATTATAATTCTTTTATTACGAATTCTCGTTCAGAGAAATTTGTTCTGGAACTTTTTAAAAATGAAAAACCTTTAAGGATTCATCAAATTCGGGAGAAATTCAAATCTCTTCTGAATTATGATGTTGAAGCATTTAAGACTGGTTTTATTAAGAAAGACCTAAAAGAAAATGAGTTATCCTTTTTTCTCTCAGTCCCATCCTTTGACGGTTTCAGATTGAAAAAAAAAATAAGACTAACTCTAGACCTCATTGAAAATGCAGTATTGAACTTAGTTGAGGGTGAAATCAAGGATTTGATTTTGTTAATCAATTCATTGGGTTCAAATATTGTTTTTTTTGTCTAAAGAAACCATACAAAAGTTAAAGTCTATAGTTAAAAACCTTGAAGAAATTTCATCAATAGAAATGTTCGAGCAAATGAATCCTGTATTTTCAAGTTATTCAAATCTTGGACTAATTGGCTATTTTGACAATTTTGAGACATTTGATTCAAGTTTTGACTCAAGTTTTGATTTCGGGGGTGGCGACTTTGGTGGTGGTGGCGGAGGCGACATCTGGTGAAAAAAGATAAAAACAGCCGCTAACAAACGCGCCTGTTGCACAACTCAATATTCGCAGAACTTTGATGATTAAGACAAATCCATCAAAATGCAAAACATTGATTATCAGATATAAAAACCAACAAATACCAATTTATATATCATTAAATCCAATGAAAATGAGTTGTGCAACAAGCACAAATGCTATAGCAAATGCCGGTTTAACTTGTTCATTGAAACATTTGAAATCATTGTATATATTTGTGTTGGCAAAAAGTTGAGCGGCAACTTAGTCCGGCATTTACCATAGCTTCGGGTGTTACTGGTTTGTATTTAAATCGTTTCGACCTTCGGAAATTCTCATGATCAATAAAAATCCATTTCTGTTTTATTTGAAACTGTTCCTTTTCGCCCTGCTTGTATTTTCAGGATCTTTTGCTTCGCTTTTGGCACAGGAAGTACGAAAACCCAATATCATATACATCCTTGCCGATGACCTGGGTTATGGTGATATCGGCGTTTATGGCCAGCAGAAAATTGAAACCCCTAATATTGATAAACTGGCAAACGAAGGAATTCGTTTCACTCAGCATTACACAGGCGCTCCTGTATGTGCGCCGGCACGTTGCATTTTACTAACCGGCAGGCACAGTGGTCATGCGCAGGTTCGCGGAAACGACGAATGGGCCGATCGTGGCAATGTGTGGAATTATAAAGCTATGATTGCCGATTCCACTCTCGAAGGGCAACGGCCTTTGGCTAATGGAACCCAAACCATCGCTCATTTATTGCAGGATGCAGGGTATAAAACCGGCCTCGTTGGCAAATGGGGACTTGGCGCACCTCATACTCAGAGTACACCGTTAGCGATGGGATTTGATTTCTTTTATGGTTACAACTGTCAGCGCCAGGCTCACACGTATTATCCGGTGCATCTGTATAAAAACGAAAGAAGGGTTTTTCTGAATAACGATACCGTTGCTCCCCACACAAAACTGCCCCCAAATGCTGATTTGTATAACCCCGAAAGTTACATGGTTTTTAACCTTAATGAGTATGCTCCTGATCTGATGTTCAGCGAAATAACAGGATTTGTAAATGAAAACCGTGAACAACCGTTTTTTCTTTTTTGGGCTACACCCATTCCTCATACCGCTCTGCAGGCACCGCAGCGATGGATCGATTATTATGTAAAAAAGTTCGGTGACGAAAAACCGTATGACGGAAGCGGCGGATATTTTCCGGCCCGCTACCCTCATGCAACCTATGCTGCCATGATTTCGTATCTCGACGAACAGCTTGGACTTTTAATAAAGCAACTCAAGGAGTTGGGCATTTATGAAAATACGCTTATTGTTTTTACCAGCGATAACGGTCCCACTTTTACCGGAGGAACGGATTCGCCATGGTTTAACAGCGGAGGATCGTTTAAAAGTGAATTTGGATATGGTAAAGGTTTTCTGAACGAAGGCGGTATTAGGGTGCCATTTATTGCCAGCTGGCCTGAAATCATAAAGCCCGGGCAGGTTTCGACGCATCAGTCTGCGTTTCAGGATGTGTTTCCTTCATTTTGCGAAATTGCTGATATTCAAATTCCTGACGGTTTAGATGGCATCAGTTTTTTACCCGAATTGAAAGGTCTGAAGCAGGAAAAGCATAAGTACCTTTATTGGGAATTTCCTGAATACGGCGGGCAGCAGGCCGTTATCATTGGTAAATGGAAGGCATTACGCAAAAACATGCATAAAGGAAACACAACCTGGGAGCTCTACAACCTGGAAACGGATCCGGCGGAAACATCAGACGTAGCAGGCAGCAATCCGGCAATTATTGCTGAAGTTGAAAATATAGTTCTCAAAGAACATGTAAAATCAGGAAATCAAAACTGGTGGTTCAACGTGTTGGGTGATAAATAAAAGCAGATTTCATTGCCTCGGCGGAAAACTCAAATCAACTTTCCCATCTGTATCAATGTCAGAAAATTCTTTCATCGTATAACCTAATGATCATTGCAGATTGTGCAAATGAAGTTCAGGCCGTACCTATTCCTCTCTGATAGTCCGTAGGACTTTTATATCAATAAAGAAAGAAAGAAAGTCAAAAAGAGAATGATTGCCCGTAGGGCATCAACAAAAAAGCTGATAAAAAATGACAATCATAGCTTTTTCTGTTTTGGGGAAGTTAAATCGAAAGCTTTAGTTCCATTGTCGTATTTTTTCACTTCAAATAAACCTGTCAGATTTAGCATTTCGTTAAAGAAATGGCTTCTTTTTTGAGCAGCCATTTCTTATTTCGCATAAGAATAGAAAAATCATTACATTTTTTAGTTTTATCATAATATTAATATTCAATAAGTTAAGTAATTATCAAAAAATTATATTGCATTATTTAGTACTATGTATTGCATAGTACTGTTTATTGAATTATCTTTGCCGCATAATTCAAATATCATCCACATGGAAAAAGCAGATTCAACAATTGCACAGATGCGCAAAGGCGTACTCGAAATGTGCGTTGTAGCAGCAATCAGCAGCCGCGAAGCGTATGCCTCCGATATACTCGACCGGCTCAAACAATCGCACCTGATCGTGGTCGAAGGAACACTGTACCCCATCCTTACAAGGCTTAAAAACGAAGGTTTCCTCAGTTACCGCTGGGAAGAATCCAACTCGGGCCCGCCACGCAAATATTATTCCATCACACCCGAAGGAACAACCTTCCTTTCCGAACTCCGCGCGGGCTGGGACGAACTCGTTACCGCCGTTAGTGCGCTTGTAGCAGTTGCCAATTCATCCGAATCATCAGAAACACCTAATACCGATAACCAATGAAAAAGAACTTCTCAGTAAATATAGGCGGCCGGATTTTTAATATCGACGACGATGCTTACGAATGCCTCAATAGCTACCTCAGCCGATTGCGAAACTTTTTTGCTGCCGAGCAGGGATACCAGGAAATAATTGCTGATATCGAAATGCGTATTGCCGAATTACTCGATCAGAAAAAAGATAATGGATTGCAAATCATTACTTTGTCGCATATCGAAGAAGTTATTGCCAGCATGGGCGAACCCGATCAATTTTCGGATTCCGAAACCGAAAAGCCGAAAACAGCACCCGGGGTTAAAACTCGTGGCAAACTTTTCCGCGATCCCGATAACCGGCAGATTGGTGGCGTTGCAGCAGGTATAGCTGCCTGGTTTGGCATCGATCCTGTTTGGGTAAGGGTTATTTTTGCAGCATTCACATTGTTTTATGCTGTTGGCATTATCGTTTACGCAGTGTTGTGGATCATTCTTCCGGTAGCGCAAACCACATCCGAAAAACTTGAAATGCAGCGCAGGAGCATCAACATCAATACGTTACGTAATGAGCTATCTTCGGCCAGCTCAGGAATTCAGAAAACCGGAAACAGTATTCTACAAACCATTGGCACACTTATCCGATTTGTAACCGAAGTGGTTGCAAGGCTTTTTAACCTGCTCATTAAACTGCTCGGGCGCTTATCGGGACTTTTTCTGCTGTTAATAGTTATTGGTATGTTTGTTGGCATCAGTGCTGCATCACTTATCAGGGAACATATTGAAATGGGCGAATACAGGCTCGATACCACTACACTTGTTCAGGCGCTTCAATGGCTGATGCCCGGCCCGGATGTAAGATGGCTGGCATATATTTCGATTATTTTGTTGCTGACGGCTATCACCGGATTACTGATTTATGCGGGTCTCCGCCTGCTGTTAAAATGGCCACCTCTCCGCTGGCAGATCGTTATAGTGTTTGTTTTACTGTTGGTTGCCGGTATTATTACTGGTGTAGGTACAATTTTCCAGTACTCGCGATCGTCGGAACAGGTTGGAAGCATCACAAAACGGCAGAGTATTGTTATGAAGAAAAAGTATTTCCATATGGTTTCAGGGCCAGGCGACTATGACAAGTATTTTATGCCTTTAACAGGCGATACAACCCCCGGCAATCTAAAATATGCTTTGGGCGATATAAGTTTGAGCATTCGTCCGGTTCCGGCTGACAGCCTGTTTGTAACCAGCATCCGATCGGCATCAGCCTGGCAGGAATCGCAGGCTGCCGATTATGCAGCTAATATTTCTTACGATTTTATAATGCAGGATACAATGGTTGCATTCAATCCTTATTTTATGTTTCCGCACAACGATGGCATGCGCTATCAGAAACTCGATATAATTGTCGGGATACCTGTAAATACCGAAATTCTGATTGATGAACCGCTTAGCTGGCGTATTAATTACCGCGATTTCGTTAATAACGACAGGCAGGCAGGAATTTTTATTATGACGCCATCCGGTTTACAAATGAAAGTGGAACCTGTAATTGAACAGGATACAATTCAGAAGAGTAATTAGCGCAAAGTTTATATTATTTAGTTTTACCGGCAGGCCAATCTATTACAATAGTGGGGTCTGCCGGTTTTTTTATACTTATTTTACAGGATATTTTTTGTAGTTTTATGCTGTAATTACAAAGTACATTGCTGGTAAGCACGAATCCGAACGCCAGATTATGATATGTTAACCGCTAATTCTCAATATAATGCGTATTAAACCACGGAGAATTGTATTAATAATTCTCATTGCATTTGCAGTGCTTCTTATAGCTGCCTTTTTTGCAATTTCGCCTGTAGCAAAATATGTAATTGAAAAAAACAGCGAAGAATGGACCGGCCGTAAAATAACGATGAACCACTTGTATATTAATCTCTGGAAGTGGAATGTAACGGTTCGTGATCTGAAAGTTTATGAAAGTAAAAGTGATTCAGTATTTTTCAGTGCCGGAAAAATATTTACCGATATCAATGTAATGCCCGCTATCAAGGGCGAGTATATTATCAATACAATTCAGATTGTTGCTCCCAATGTTGTAATTGATCAATACAGCGACCGCTTCAATTTCGACGATCTGATAACCCGTTTTACAGCAATTGATACAACTGCAAAAGAACCCGAAACGCCTTCGGAACCAACTAAATACCGGGTTTCGAACATTGAAATTACTGATGGTTCCATTACCTATCGCGATAAAGTCCTGAATCATGAAATAGTGTTGCAGAAATTCAAATTTGGCTGTCCTTTGCTTGTCTGGAATTCACCTTGGCTCAATGCCGCTACTGAGTTTACATTCAGATCGGGCGGGCAGGCTGAAGCCCGGCTGAAACTTAATCTCGATTCGCTGTCGTACACGCTTGGAGCCAATATTCAGGATCTTGATATGCAAATTATTACGCCTTACATGAAGGATTTTATTATCACATCTTATGCCGGAGGTGTGATGGATAGTAAGCTCCTGGTAAAGGGCGATTTCGATGTTCCCGAAGCGGTTGCTTTAAAAGGAGACATTTCGCTGTCAGGATTTCGGATTGATGATAAAGATAAAGTTACCGTTGCTTCATGGAAAGACCTGAGTATTGCAATCGATTCGCTCGATGTGGCCGGAAACATATATGATTTCGGGGTGATTAGCCTTGATTCGCCATATCTCCTTTTCGAATATTACGACAAAAGCGACAATTTTACCAATATGATGGTGCCTTCCGAAACTGTATCAACTGACACTACAGCTTCAGTGGATTCTGTTGACTATTCCAATCCATTCACCATCATGGCTGATTATGTAAAGCAAATCAGCAAGGACTATATAATCAGCAATTATACCGCTGAAAATGTGATACTTAAAAACGGGCATATCATTTATAGGGATTACACTCTGGAAGATAAATTTGTATATGACCTCACCAACCTGGAGTTGCGTTCGGGGCGAATTGATTCAAAAAGCGACAGCATAACGCTAGATTTAAGTTGCCTGGCTAACCGCTCGGGAAAACTCATTGCTCACCTGGCTTTCGATCCCCGCGATTATATGAATATGGCTATCAATTATTCGATTGAAAAGATGAGGATATCCGATTTTAATCCATATTCAAAGTTTTACGTAGCACATGCTTTTGTTGAAGGCTCGTTGTTTTATAGCAGTACAAATACCATCCGGAACGGAAAGCTGAAAAGCACCAATGTGATGAGTATAAAGAAGATAGAAGTCAGTAAGAAAATGAAGGGCGTAGGATTATACGAAATGCCGCTTCGCCTTGCGATTGCAATACTTCGTGACAGGAAAGGAAATATTGAACTCGATATTCCCGTTGAAGGTGATTTAAAAGATCCCACTTACAAATTCGGCAAGATGGTGTGGCAGATATTGAAAAACCTGGTAGTGAAGGCTGCTACTGCTCCTTTCGACTTGCTTGCAAAAGCCTTTGGAGGCAGTGAAGAAGATATTAAAATTGTCCGTTTTGATTACCTGCAAAAGCAATTTGATTCGAGGCAGATGAAAAGCCTGGATATGATAAGCAAAGCTTTAGCAGAAAAACCTGAGCTAAAAGTTGCCTTTGTACAAGTAGCCAGCCGCGATAGCGAAAAGGAGTTGCTGGCACTATCGCTGGCAAAAGGCGCGTATTACAAAATGAAAATCTTGCAGTCGTCTAAAGATAGCCTCGATGAAAAGGATTATAAGGCTATTGAGGCTATTTCAAATAAGGATTCGTTGTTTAATTTGTGGCTTAACCAGCAATTGCTGCCCGATGATGTTTCGGGCATGCCAAGCCAGTTGAAGTGTAGGAAAATGCTTGGGGATCAGGTTCTTGGACAGGAAGTGGATAAGCTTTTTGCCATCCGGAATAAAATGGTATTGGATTATTTTGTGAAGGAAAAACTGATTGACTCCACTCGTATAAAAATTACCAATACTACCGACGGGGATTCGGCACAGTTCGAAAGTACGCCGCGGTATACAGTGGAGTTTGTTGTGGATGAGTA
>CAZOXJ010000180.1:1517-7757 GCA_964583325.1 uncultured Lentimicrobiaceae bacterium | reverse complement strand
TATTGGTAGAAAATAAGTTATAAGACAGGTAAAGTCCCGTTAGGGACGTTATGTTTTTTAGCGGACAAAAGTGAAAATTTTCTATTTAGGAAATTCTGTCAGCCATGGTGGCTTCAACTTCGGCTACTGTTTTAGGAATTGGTTTGCCTAAAACGCGATGACCATCGTTAGTAACCAGAATATCATCCTCTATTCTTATTCCGCCGAAAGTGCGGTATTCTTCAATTTTATCATAATTAAGGAATTCCTGGTATTTCTTTTCAGCCTTCCACATGTCGATGAGTTCGGGAATGAAATAAATACCCGGTTCGTTGGTGAGTACAAAACCCGGTTGCAGGCGACGACCCAAACGAAGGTATGCTGTTCCAAACTGTTTGCTTGGCTGAATTTCGCTATCGTAACCCACATGAATCTGACCGAGACCTTCCATATCATGCACATCCATGCCAAGCATGTGTCCAAGGCCGTGTGGGAAAAACAAAGCATGAGCACCAGCGGCAACAGCTTCTTTAACATCGCCTTTCATCAATCCTAAATCTTTGAGTCCCGAAGCTATGGTTTCGGCAGCAACCATATGGCAATCGCGGTATAAAACGCCGGGATTGGTAGCAGCTATCGAATTGAGGTTAGCATTGAGTACAATTTCGTAAATTTCGCGTTGCTTTTGGTTGAATTTCCCTCCAACAGGCACAGTGCGTGTAATATCGCTGGCGTAATTGAGGCTTGTTTCGGCACCGGCATCCATTACAAGCATGCGTCCTTCGCTGAGTATATTTTCGTGGTGGTGATTATGCAGTATCTGTCCGTTTACACTCAAAATTATCGGGAACGAAACCGGCCTGCCCTGTGCGATTGAAATTCCTTCCATTGCGCCAACAATTTCCTGCTCTTTACGTCCGGGGTAAGCCATCCGCATTCCGGTGGTAAACATATTCCATGCTATTCCAACTGCTTTTTCAATTTCTGTGATTTCGAGATCCGATTTTACCGAACGGAGTTTTACAATTCCTTCGATCAGAGGTAGCGAAACATAATCACGGATACGTAACGGGTTGAGGCCAAGCAAACCACTGATCTGCATGGTAGTTTCGGCACGGTATGTCGGAGCAAAATGAATCGGGCGCCTTTTCTGAATAGCATTATTTATGAAATCAGCAAGATCGCTGAGGGGAGCGGTGTTTTTTACACCGGCTTTCAGTGCGAGATCAACAACCACAGGCTGCGGCCCCATCCAAATGATATCATCGATTTCGAAGTCGTTACCGAAAATGTAATCAATATCGTTATCAACATCAATAACACCTGCAAAATCAGGATTTTCGAGCCCGAAGAAATAAGAGAAATTGCTGTCCTGCCTGAACGAATATGTATTCGCAACATAATTATAGGCAGCTTCGGAATTACCCGGTAACAGGATTATTCCCGATGGAATAAGTTTGCGTAAAGCGTTACGTCTTTCGGTATAAATTTCAGGATTGAACATGGCCGGATACAGATTGAGAATTAAAAGATTTGGTTTATCTGACTGCAAATATATGGTTTTGGGTTATCGGTTATACATCAATCCTTATCGCGAATGTGAAAATATTGACTAAATTTGTGAATCCAAAATCTACCTGAAATGAAAAAGATTTTTTTACTTCTCGGAATATTCTTCGCTTTGTCAGTTGCTGTGTTTGCCCAATCGGCTGAAGAATGGAACAAAAAAGGCGTTGACCATGCTAAAAAATTCGAATATTCGAAAGCCTACGAATGTTTTACAAAAGCCATTGAACTGAAAGCTGATTTTGCTGAAGCCTTTTATAACCGGGCAACAGTATGGTTTGAACTGCCTTCAACTGCATTTCCGGATACCGATGGGTGCGACGACCTGAAAAAAGCCAAAACCCTGGGATTTAAGGTAAAGGATGATGTAATGAAAAAGTTTGGTTGTATTTAAGAAGGTTAAGGGTTTCAGGTTTCTTGTTTCTTGTTTCAACCATTCTGTGATTTGTAAGGATGTGAAATAACTGTACCTTTTTGAGTGTATTTTAAATCTAAGATTGAACCAAGTAAATGTTAATTGCTGTGCCCTAACCCCTAAATCCCAAATCCTAACCCCTCATTAACAATTCAATCTCATCAGGCTCAATAGGAATATGAGCCATCAGGTTAACCGGCTCTTCAGCAACCAGGATATCATTTTCCAGACGAATGCCTATTCCTTCTTCGGGTATATAAATAGCAGGTTCACAAGTCATTACCATACCTGTTTCGAAAACCACCTGCCGCGATCCCACATCATGAACATCCAGACCCAGGAAATGGCCTGTTCCGTGCATATAATATTTAAAGAATGCCGGTGAACCCGACTCATGCTCCCTTATTTCTCTTTCGGTAATCAAACCAAGTCCAAGGAGTTCTTTCTCCATTATTTTGCATACTTCTCCATGCCATTTTTCGTTTGTGGTTCCTGGTTTCAGCATGGCAGTGGCTGCTTTAAGCACTCTTAATACAGCATCATAAACCTGCCTTTGCCGTGGGGTAAATTTGCCGTTAACCGGAATTGTCCTCGTCATATCTGCTGCATAATTACCATATTCGGCGCCAACATCCATCAGCAAGAGATCGCCGTCATTACAAATGTTAAAATTAGTATTGTAATGAAGTATACACGCATTTGCCCCGGAGGCAATAATAGGCGGGTACGCGTGACCGCTGCTGCCTTTACGGATAAACTCGTGGGTATATTCAGCTTCAACTTCATATTCTTTCAGCCCCGGTTTCACGAATTTAAGTACACGCCTGAAACCATCGTTGGTAATATCGCAGGCATTCTGAATCTGAACCAGTTCTTCAGGTTCTTTAAGCATTCGCATTTCGGTAACAAGAGGAGCAAGTCGTTCGTAGGTATGCAATGGGAAGTCTGTCCTCATCTTAGCCGCAAAGCGCTGGTCGAGGACCGGAACATCAGTTAAAAACTTAGGATATTCGTTCTGATTCAGATAAACATACTGCACCCTCGACATCAGGTCGCGGAGCGTGATATCAAAATCGTCGAGCCATTTTACATTCCGGATTCCTGAAACTTCGCTTACCTGGTCAAGAGTATATTTATGCCCGTTCCATATCACCATCATATCATTGGTTTTCACCGTGAAGAGCATTTCGCGCATACTCTCAACCGGATGACCGGGGCATAAAGTAAGGATACATTTTTCCTGGTCGAGGCCGGTTAGGTAAAACATATCCGAATTTTGCCGGAAGATGAAAGTCTGATCGCCCGAGCGCGGCATTTCATCATTTGAATTTACTATAGCGAGCGAACCTGGTTTTAACCTGGCAATAAGTTTTTCCCTGTTGCGTATATACATTCCCCTGTTTATTGGCCGATAGCGCATATTGCTGTATTTTAGCGAGTTAAAAGAAGCCTGTTGTATTGTCCAAAAAAAAAATAAATTTTCTTTCCTGCAAATCGAAAACAAATAGTATTGTTTCTATATTTGTTCCTCTCACAGGCAACCAAAAGTATGAATTATTTTTTATGCCAGATCAAGTGCTGCCTGTAAATATATCAAATCATAAATCGTATGGGCAATAAATTATTAGTTTACTCCTCGATCACCAAAAAAGTTGTGATGGCCCTTGCAGGTCTTTTTTTAATCACTTTTCTGTTGGTCCACCTGGGCATCAATCTCCTTTTAATGTACAATGACGATGGAGCCGCTTTCATGGTTGCTGTAGAATTTATGGGCACAAACCCGTTAATTAAAGTAATGGAGATATTCCTGATGAGTGGTTTCGCTCTGCATATCATCCTGGGAGTTATCATTCAGATACAAAACTGGATGGCGCGGCCGGTTCGCTATAAAGTAGAAGGATATTCGCACCTCTCATTTTTCTCGAAATATATGATACACACCGGAGCGATCATTTTCATTTTCCTGTGCATTCATTTTTTTAATTTTTACTTTGTGAAACTGGGTTTTGTAAGTCCTCCCGAAGGAATAGGCCAGCACGATTTTTACCAAATGGCAACTTTACTTTTCGCTGATAAATTTTATGCTATTTTGTATGTAATACTTATGGTATTCCTGGGTTTTCACCTGCACCATGCATTTCAGTCGGCATTTCAGACGATGGGCCTCAATCACACCAAATATACCCCGGTAATAAAAACCTTAGGTACTATTTACGCCATAGTTGTTCCGCTTGGTTTCGCGAGTATCCCCTTGTTCTTCATGTTTATTAAGTAACAGGCACTTAAAATGGCTGATTGTCAGCTTTTAAAAGCATAATTTGTATGACAAATCTCAATTCAAAAATACCACAGGGACCGGTTGCTACCAAATGGAGCAGTTATAAAGATCATATTGCCCTTGTAAACCCTGCGAATAAAAGGAAACTCGATATTATAGTAGTCGGAACCGGACTCGCCGGGGCATCAGCAGCAGCTTCGCTCGGGGCACTTGGCTTTAAGGTAAAAGCTTTCTGCTACCAGGATAGCTCCCGACGTGCGCATAGTATTGCAGCCCAGGGAGGTATCAATGCGTCGAAAAACTACCAGAATGATGGCGACAGTGTTTACCGTTTGTTTTACGACACTATAAAAGGCGGCGATTACCGTGCCCGCGAAGGCAATGTTTACCGCCTTGCCGAAGTGAGTGGAAATATAATCGACCAAAGCGTTGCGCTGGGAGTTCCCTTTGCACGCGAATATGGCGGCATGCTCGATAACCGCTCGTTTGGCGGAGCGCAGGTTTCGCGGACCTTTTATGCCCGCGGCCAAACCGGACAGCAGTTATTACTTGGCGCATACAGTGCCATGAGCAGGCAGATAAGTAAAGGAAACGTCGAAATGTTTACCCGTCACGAAATGCTTGACGTGGTAAAAATTGACGGACGCGCCCGCGGAATCATAGCCCGCAACCTGGTGACCGGTGAAATTGAAAGGCATTCGGCCCATGCCGTTGTACTTGCAACAGGTGGTTATGGCAATGTATTCTTCCTTTCGACAAATGCAATGGGAAGCAACGCAACTGCAGCATGGAAAGCGTATAAGAAAGGTGCCTTTTTCGGAAATCCTTGTTTTACACAAATTCATCCAACGTGTATTCCGGTGCATGGCGACTTCCAGTCGAAGCTGACACTGATGAGCGAAAGCTTGCGCAACGACGGACGCATCTGGGTTCCGAAACGCAAGGAAGATGTTGAAGCACTGCGTCATAATAAGATTAAGCCAAAAGATATTGCCGAAGAAAACCGCGATTATTATCTCGAACGCCGTTACCCGGCATTCGGGAACCTGGTTCCGCGCGATGTGGCTTCACGTGCTGCAAAAGAACGTTGCGACGCAGGTTTTGGAGTAGGTGAAACAGGTTTGGCTGTGTACCTCGATTTTGCTGATTCAATCAATCGTTTGGGCCGCAACGTTATTGAGGAACGTTACGGAAATCTATTCCAGATGTACCAGAAAATAGTTGACGAAAATCCGTACGAAAATCCAATGATGATTTATCCGGCTGTACACTATACCATGGGTGGACTTTGGGTTGATTACGAACTTATGTCAACTGTTCCGGGCTTATATGTGGCAGGCGAGGCCAATTTCTCCGACCACGGAGCTAACCGCTTAGGGGCTTCGGCCCTTATGCAGGGACTTGCTGACGGATATTTTGTGTTGCCGTATACCATACAGAATTACCTTGCCGACCAGATTAATGTTCCCCGTTTCAGTACTGATCTGCCTGAGTTCATTGAGGCTGAAAAAGAAGTAAAATCGCAGATTCAAAAACTTTTTGATGTAAAAGGCACAAAACCTGTTGATCATTTTCACCGGCTGCTTGGCAAAATTATGTGGGAATATGTTGGAATGGCACGTAACAAGGAAGGACTTGAAAAAGCAATAAAATTAATCCGCGAACTTAAAGTAGAATTCTGGAAAGACGTAAAAATAACCGGCGAAAACAACGAGCTGAATCCTGAACTCGAAAAAGCAGGACGCGTTGCTGATTTCATTGAGCTTGGCGAACTTATGGCTATGGATGCGCTTAACAGGGAAGAATCGTGTGGCGGCCATTTCCGTGAGGAATATCAAACTCCCGAAGGCGAAGCGTTGCGCAACGATGCCGACTATATGTATGTAGCTGCCTGGGAGTACCAGGGCGACGGCAAAGAGCCAAAACTCAACAAAGAAGCACTTGAATACGAAGCGATTGAGGTGAAACAGAGGAATTATAAGTAAGGAGTTGGGATTTAGGG
>CAZOXJ010000180.1:0-1417 GCA_964583325.1 uncultured Lentimicrobiaceae bacterium | reverse complement strand
ATGGATTTCACTCTAAAAATATGGCGTCAGAAGAATGCCAAAGCCAAAGGCAAATTTGCCACGTATAAAGTTACCGGCATCAGCGACAGCAGTTCATTCCTCGAAATGCTTGATGTTTTTAATGATCAGCAGGTAACAAAAGGTGAAGATCCGGTCGTATTCGACCACGATTGCCGCGAAGGCATTTGCGGTGCCTGCAGCCTTTATATCAATGGCCGCCCCCACGGACCCGACGATGCAGTTACAACATGCCAGCTTCATATGCGGAAATTCAAGGATGGCGACACTATTGTGATTGAACCGTGGCGTTCGAAAGCTTTCCCGGTGATCCGCGATCTGATGGTTGATCGTGATGCTTTTGATAAAATTATTCAGGCAGGTGGTTTTATTTCAGCCAATACCGGGGGTATCCCCGATGCCAATGCAATATTGATCCCCAAAGCTGATGCTGACTCGGCCATGGATGCCGCCGCCTGCATTGGCTGCGGTGCATGTGTGGCAGCATGTAAAAATGCATCAGCAATGCTGTTTGTTGCTGCAAAAGTTTCGCACCTTGCTCTTTTACCACAGGGCAAAGCCGAAGCCACACAAAGGGTGCAAGCCATGGTTGCTAAAATGGATGAATTAGGATTCGGTAACTGCACCAATACCGGAGCCTGCGAAGCGGAATGCCCGAAAGAAATTTCGATCGAAAATATTGCCCGGATGAACCGTGAGTTCCTGGGCGCAAAAATAGGTTCACAGAAAAGACAAGTAAAAGAAAGCGGATTTTAATCCGCTTTTTAAATATCGTGCTTTTATTGACCTGTAAATTTTGCCGTCGGTTCAATTGTAAAATTGAATTACCGAATATTTGTTTTACCTGATTGTTCAATTTAAATTATATAGTATTAAAACCTTGTCTTTCAATGAAAAGCTACATCCTTTCCCTCGTGTTGCTCGTGGGGTTCTTCGGAATTGCCGCTGCGCAAAAAGCTCCCATCAAATTCGGCCAGATCAGTAAAGCCGATCTTACCAACAACTCTTATGCTGCCGATACCAGCGCTCCTGCTGTTGTGTTGTGCGATTATGGGTATTACACCGAAAGCCGGTTCCATACCGTTCGGATTTTGCGTATTAAAATTCTGAAAAAAGAAGGTTACTCATGGGCAAATCAATCGTTTAATACTGATTCGAAAACGGATATAAAAGGCATTACATATAACCTCGAAGGCGACGAAATTGTAGAATCAAAGCTGAAAAGCGAATCCATTTTTAAAACCCGTATTACCGAGGACTACTACGAAATGCGTGTCGCCATGCCCAATGTTAAAGTAGGGTCTGTTATCGATATCCAGTTTATGTACGACGGAATACCTTACGAATGGGACTTTCAGCAGGAAATACCGGTTGTTCACAGCGAACTGGTTATTGAACC
>CAZOXJ010000179.1:0-7771 GCA_964583325.1 uncultured Lentimicrobiaceae bacterium | reverse complement strand
CATTCGCGAAGTAAACTACAGGTTTTTGCGGATAAAAATAGTTTTCATTTTTTTTATACACTTTCTTTTCAAAATATTTGAATGATTTAATAATAGTTTTGCATTTGCATGAATCAATTTCAGTAATATGAATTTTTTCTTGACCATTTACAAGAATCGAAATAAATATTAAAATCACTGTTAATAATTTTCTCATTGTCTTGTTTTTTCTTATGCTTACCGCTAACGTTCCGCAGCTATGCCCAGTAGCCGTTTTGCGTGCTTCGTCACTGTCCAAAGGTACATTGTTTCTGCGGGGTACGCTATTTCATTTTGCACTTTCATAGGCTATTGGGCATAGGTGCTGTTATAATGCGTAATTTATTCAATAATATAATTCACATAAGCTGCCCTGTCGAAAGTTCGCAATGTTGAGTCAAACATTGTTACAACCATATCGTCAGGGTAGGATTTGCGTAATTCGATTAATTCATTTTTTCCAAATTCCTGTCCATTTAGTAACCAACGGTCAAAAGCAATACCGATTTTTGCCAGTTTTACTTTTTCTTTGTCTGATGAGTATTTTGAAATTCTTGTTTCTTGTGCGTCTATAGCCTTTTTGTAACAATTATTTGCAGAATCTGTCAAGCCTAATTTGTCACATATGAAACCCTGATAGTCATAACCTTCTGCATAGTCAGGTTGGAATCTATAAATCTTATCAAGTTCTGTAATTGCCGCATGATAATCCTTTAACTGGCACAGCAGTTCCGCTTTACTTGCATAGAATAAATAATTGTGTCTATAAAGCCATATTGCTTTGTCAATTTGTGCGATGGATTCTTTAATAACATTGGTGTCACTGGGATTAATCTCTATTGCATTACGCATAGCTTTGTCATGCATGTCAATTGCAACACCGATTTTTACGAAATGACCAATAGGTATCATTAATACAATGAAACCAATTATGATAAACCATAATTTTCTTTTCGAAGACTTTGTCATGTCGTATTATGCATTGTAACGGTTGACGCTAGAATGTGCGGGAATAAATTGCTGCTCAACTGTCTGCCAGCACAAATGTATGTAAAGATTTTAAATGTTTGAATAAACAGGCAAAGATGCAGATGATATAGTGTTTGTTGGGTGCAGGGTTATTCTTTTATGAATTTTACAGTTTCAACATTCTGATTTGTCTGCATTTTCAATAAATAAATACCACTCGGCAAGTGACTAAGATCTATTGGTTGGCGCAAGTCGGTTATTCTTTGCTCATTGAATTTTCTGCCAAGCATATCAAATATCTCTAGTTGATAGATCTTAGTATTTTCTGCTGTTTGGATATATAAATAATTTTGAGCTGGATTAGGAAAAACTTGAATATTCTCATTAACCTTAGAATATCTGTTAGCTGATACGATGACGCCATTTTCATTAAAAACCGCTACACCACTCAAAGTACCTAACCATTTATTCTCGTTTGCATCAATATTAATTGCAGAAATATAATCATTGGGCAAGTCCGAATTAAAAGTATTATAAGTTATCCAATTCGTTCCATCGTATTTAAAAAGACCACCATAGGTTCCAACCCAAACACTTGAATCCTTATCAACCTTGATTGAAAGTACTATGTCAATTGGGAGGCCAGTATTTGAATAGTTATAGGTTTTCCAGGTTGACCCATTAAAACAAGCCAGACCACCTTGATATGTACCGATCCATATTTCTCCATTTACACCAATGGCGAGAGATTGAACATTATTTTTAGGCAAACCTGAATTGTAAGTCGTATAATTTGTCAATCCTTGGGAATTATATTTACTTAAACCGCCTTGTGTTCCAATCCATAGGTTCCAGTTATTATCATAAGCAAGTGCATGAATGTCATTTGAACCTAATGCGAGATTCGAAATGGGTATTACTCCACTTGTCCAATAATAAAATGAAAGCCCATTCCTGTTTCCAATATATACACCATAATTACTAACTAGTGCATTTATCCAGTCGTCCTGCAAGCCGCAATTATCCATATTATAAATCATCCAATCTGAACCATCAAACACTGCCAACCCTTTATCAGTTCCAGCTAAAGTATTTCCAGTGCCATCAAATGCAATCGAAGTCACATAATTACTTGGCATTCCTGAGTTTGAAGTATTATAGGTAATCCAATTTGATCCGTCATATTTTGTCAAGCCACCATTAGTCCCAATCCAATAATTCATATTTTCATCAATAGCAAGTGCATTAACCCAGTTATGTGGTAATCCCGAACTAGAGGTATTATAGAAAAACCAATTTACTCCATCAAATTTTGCCAGGCCATCGGATGTTCCAACCCAGAGTTTACCATCATCATCTATTATTAATTTACTTACAGTATTCTCAGGTATTTCTGAGCTTAAAGTATTATAAATAATAGTTGTGTCAACATTAAATTTAAATAATCCACCTTCGTAAGTTCCTATCCAGATATTCATCAGGCTATCAGTGATAATAGTCCACATTTCAAATTTGGGCAAGATTGAATTTGTATAATTGTAGATCGTCCAATTTACTAAGTCAAACTTTATCAGATTACCTTCGTGCGTACCTATCCATTTATTTCCATTAATATCAATATCAATTGAATGAATCCAATTATCTGGGAATCCTGAGTTCAGTGAATTATAAATCACCCAGTTTGTTCCATCAAATTCAACCAACTCATATCCTGATCCAAACCATAATTTATTATTATTCTCGATAGTGATAGTGGAAATATAATTGGAAGATAATGGAGTATTGGAAATATTAAATATTGTCCAGTTAGAACCATCAAATTTCACAAGTCCATCCTCATGTGTACCAATCCATACATTTCCAGTACTGTCTGTAGCAACTGACCAGATATTATCACTGGGAATGCCTGAATTTGAAGTATTAAAAACTGTCCAGTTGGTATTATCAAATTTTACCAAACCGCCATACAATGTTCCTATCCATTTATTCCCTAAAACGTCTACGGATAAAGAAAGTATCATGTTTTTAGGTAATCCAGAATTGTATATTGTAAAAAATGTAGTATTTCCTGAACTTTTATCTAGTTTAACCAGCCCGGTAGTTGTTCCAATCCAAAGATAATCCCCTTCTTCAGCAATTGTTTGTATGACATCACCATTTGTATAATTGATCCACTCAGGGTTTTGAGCATTGCTGAATAATGTAATTATTAATCCGATTAGTAGTAAAATTTTTGTTTTCATAGATTCAAAAAGTTATCAAGTATTAGGCATCAAGAAAATATATCATTGTTATCGTCTGTTATACTGTCAATTACGTGATTTTTTTTAAACCTTGTGCATAACTTGCTTATATTTATGACAAAACCATACTATTCTTAATCTATTGGGGCATCTATTTATGGTTGTCACATATGTTTTTTTTATTATCAAAGGTATTGGTTTTCATGAAAATATGAAATTTGTAATACGTTTTTTAAATTGATATAGAATTTGGAGAAAGTAAGCACTAAAATAGGAGCCTTCGCTCCCCTATTTATTCAGCAAAACTCATATCATACCCCTGGCTTTTCAGCAATGAATCCAGTTTTGATAGGAGGGCAAATGTCCCGTCATTATCCATCAACATCGTAGTAAAAGCAGATTTCCCTGCAGCAAATTAAATTAACCGGCCGCCTGAAATGTCCCAGAACTTATTGAAAAATAAACCCAGCTTTTCGAGGACTGTATCCCGTTTTATGGTGCGGTCGCCGGTAGGGGTAAAACGTGATACAGGTGGCAATACTTTTGAGATTGCTGTACCCGTATTCTGGACAAAGCCATCGCGGAAAGCGTTGTTTATGAATTTGTATGTCTCGTCCTTGTCCAGATTTTCTTCCACTATTATGCTTTCCAATTCCTCCATTTTTTTGGCATCCACAAAGGTTTGCCAGTCATCATCCACATTGGTTGTTGGGGTCAGCGATTCGATAAATTGTTCGATAAGTTCCTTTTTGTTGCGCAATTCTACGCTGGAATCAATGGCCTTGCTGATACTTATCACTATTTCCTTGTCCTTTAAATGCCCGGAGTGGTATTTGCGGATCAACTGCAGAATAAAGTCGATGTTGATTTCTACCTGCTTGATCAGCTCCATCTCAAACACGATGTCATCGTTAATATTTTCGTTGTCGCCTTTGTTCCTGCCCCTGAAATCGTTGTAAAGGTTGATATACATGCTGTGGTAATCCTGTACATCACGTTCGGTCAGCAGTTCATGCCCTGCAAACTCGTCAAAGGTGGTAAGAATATTTTTAGCCTTCAAAATAGCACTGTACAATCGGATAAAATCCTTCTGGTTCTGTTCGCCGATAATTTGTTCTCCCACCGGGAATTTCTCCTGCAGTTCATCCACCAGGTCCGCATACCCGCGAACCACTTTAGCCCCATCCTGGTATCCGTTGTAATATTCTTCGTAGGTTTTCAGCAAGACAATTCCGCCAGCTTCCTTGTCGCCGAAAAGAGCGATACTTTCATTCGTGGCATTCTCCAGGTTGCGGAAGCAAATGATATTGCCGAAGGTTTTGATGGAATTCAGAATACGGTTGGTACGCGAATAGGCCTGTAATAGCCCATGCAAACGCAGGTTCTTATCCACCCATAGCGTGTTCAGCGTAGTCGCATCGAAGCCGGTCAGGAACATGTTGACCACAAGAAGCAGGTCAATTTCCCTGTTTTTCACCCTCTCAGATACATCTTTATAATAGTTCTGAAACTTGTCGCCCGATGTATCAAAGTTTGTTTTGAACATTTTATTGTAATCCCGTATGGCCGACTCAAGAAAATCGCGTTTGCTTTGTTCCAGTTTGCTGGTATCCTCAGGATTTTCGTCGTCAATACTTCCATCTACTTCAGGGTCATTCACCCCATAACTATAAATGGTGGCTACTTTAAGTTGTTTATCGCCCGGCAAAGCGGCCATTTGTTTTTGGAACTCGGTATAGTATTGAATAGCCACTTCAATGGACGAAACCGCAAAAATGGAATTAAACCCGGCCAACCGGCGTGCTTTCAGCTGATAAAAACTGTTGCGTTTGGTTTTTTGGTCGAAATGCTCACGGATATAATTTACAATGTTGGATATTCGTTCCGGGGCTGCCAGGGCTTTTTCCCTGTCGATGTTATACACCTTTTCGTCCCTGATGTTTTCTTCCTCGCGCATGGTACTTATATAGTCGATGCGGAAGGGCAGCACGTTTTTATCGGTAATGGCATCCACAATGGTATAGGTGTGCAACTTTGTGCCAAAAGCCTGTTCGGTTGTTCTTAGATCAGCCTGGCTGTTGCTGCTTGAGTTTTTAGCGAAAATGGGTGTGCCGGTGAATCCAAAGAGATGGTATTTTTTGAATGCTTTCGTGATTGCCCTGTGCATATCGCCAAACTGGGAACGGTGGCATTCGTCGAAAATAATAACAAACTGCTGGTTGAATGATACGTGATTTTTTTGTTTCTTAATCAGAACCGATAGTTTCTGGATGGTCGTGATGATGATGCGTGAATCCGGGTTTTCGAGTTGTTTTTTAAGAATGGCGGTATTGGTATTGCTGTTTGCCGCCCCTTTTTCGAACTTGTCGTACTCTTTTATGGTTTGGTAGTCGAGATCCTTGCGGTCGACCACAAACAGCACTTTTTCGACAAACGGAAATTTGCTTGCCAGCTGAGCCGTTTTAAACGAAGTAAGCGTTTTACCGCTTCCGGTGGTGTGCCAGATGTACCCACCGCCATCAATGGTTCCGAAAGTCCTGTAATTATTCGAAATATTGATTTTCCCAAGGATGCGCTCGGTAGCCACAATCTGGTAAGGACGCATGGCCAGAAGCAGTTTATCCGTGGTAAAAACACAATACTTTGTCAGCAAATTGAGGAGGGTATGTTTGGCGAAAAATGTACGGCCAAAATCCATCAGATCAATGATCGGACGGTTGTTGCCATCGGCCCACCACGAGGTAAATTCATAGCTGTTGCTGGTTCGTTTGCCTTTGCGAACAATACTGCTGCCTAATTCCCTGATATGGGTAAACCGCGTGGTGTTGCTGTAGTACTTTGTGTATGTGCCGTTCGAAATCACAAAAAGCTGCACGTATTCGAACAAACCGCAACCTGCCCAGAAGGATTCGCGGTTGTAACGGTTGATCTGGTTAAACGCTTCCCTGATGTCCACGCCACGTTTTTTGAGTTCGATATGCACCAGCGGCAAACCGTTCACCAATATGGTAGCATCGTAGCGGCTTGGCCGTTGCCCATTATCCACAACGTATTGGTTAATTACCTGCAGGCAATTGTTGTGGATATTTGCTTTATCTAGCAGGTAAATATTCTTAACCGTACCGTCATCCTTTGTAAGCAGTTGGATGTGATCCTCCTGGATTATCATTGTTTTTTCCGCTATCCCAATGTTTTGGCTGGCAATTTTAGTTTTAAAAAACTGTTCCCATTCCTTATCGGAAAACCGGTACCGGTTCAATGTTTCCAATTGCAAGCGCAGGTTGGCAATTAAATCCTGTTCGGAAACAATGGGCAGGTATTCATACGCCTGGGTTTGCAGCTGCGCGATAAAGGCTTTTTCGAGCTCCGCTTCCGTCTGGTACTGAGTTTCGCGGCGAAAGGGCGACAGGTATTCAGCAACTACTGTGCTTTCGGGGTTCTCGGCAACTACATTGTACTTCATGATCAATAATTTATATGTTTCGCAAATCGCGCGCTGAATTTATCCATTTCAGGTTTCGGAACCTGCAGTTTACCAGCCAGGGCCTTCCAGTTTTTAACCGCTGCTACCACTTCCTGAATGATAGCTGAACCTTGTTTCCTGTCGAGCATATATTCCCCGCATGCTTCCAGCAGAACTTCCAGGCTTGATTCATTGGATGCGGAGGAAATTAGCAGGCTCTGGTACTCATTTAAGGTAGGATTGATATCATACGCGGGTGAAAGCGTCCAGCCTTTTGCTACAAGCAAAAAGCCATGGTTGCGGAAATGGTCGTCGGTATTTCCTATACAGATATTGAATGCAACCCGGCGGTAAAGTTCCCGCAGATTGTCATCCACCCGGGTGCATCCCCGGAGGATAAAATCCACAATATCCAGGTAGCCAAATCCATTGGTGTGATTGTCGCCATCGGAGCGCCCCAGCATGGTCATAGCCGATGCAAAATGAATGCGTTTGCCTTCGGGTGTACGGTCGAAGCGTTCCGACAGCAGGGTGTGGTACTTTTCGCCACCGGGAACCACGCCTGTTGCGGCCGCATTGATACCCGCTTTCCGGGCCAGCAGGTGTGCAAAATGTTCCCACAAACCCACATCGTAATCGTCGTTCCGTGACGGGAATTTTGCTATAAAAAGCTTTCGGTTTTCGTCAATAATGCTGGCTTTAGGGCGTGCGCCACCCAGGGATGATCCCGGCTGAATCAATTGATTGATCCATTTTTTGAGAGGCAATTCATTTTTCTCCTCACTCAGCTCCACTTCCATGCTTGCCTGCAACAAGGCCCGCAAGCTTGTGAGCGGGGGAATTGCCAGCGCTGCATCCCGGTTGATGAAACCGCCGTTGGGATCCGTTTTAAAGCGGAAGCCTCCCATCCTGGAAAAATCGTCAATGCCCATTAGGTGGTCGAATGACGAGAGCTTTCTGACGGGGCGTTTTTCTTCCTTAGCCAGTATTTGTTCCCTGCGGTTGAGTAGCATACGCCCCCAGCGGTCGGGCAGCGCATCCGCGAAACATCCGAAAATGTCCTTTCCCGGCATGGTGT
>CAZOXJ010000178.1:0-7859 GCA_964583325.1 uncultured Lentimicrobiaceae bacterium | reverse complement strand
TATACAAAAAAATATTTCCGGGATAATACCCGAAAATATTTTTTAATGCTACGAAAAGTTGTTTGTCTTCAGAAAGGAAGACCCTGATAGGCTTGATGACGTCGAATGTCAAAACTATTGAACGAATTTTTTGAAAATAAGCGTTGCATTATGACCGCCAAATCCGAAAGTATTGCTTAATGCAACGTTAACAGTTGTATGCAATGCTTTGTTGAAAACGTATGTAAGCGATTGATCAACTTCTGGATCATCCGTAAAGTGGTTGATAGTCGGGGGTATGATATCATTCTGAACCGCAAAAATGGATGCCATAGCTTCAACGGCACCGGCAGCACCAAGCAGATGGCCTGTCATTGATTTGGTAGAGTTAACATACACTTGCGAAGAATGCTCACCAAAAAGTTTTCCAAGAGCTGTAGTCTCAGCAATATCTCCAAGAGGAGTGGAAGTGCCATGTGTATTTACATGATCAATATCGTTAATTGTCATGCCTGCATCGCGGATTGCCGAACGCATAGCATTAAGAGCGCCTAATCCTTCGGGATGCGGTGCTGTAATGTGATATGCATCAGCACTCATGCCTGCGCCGGCAACTTCGGCATATATTTTTGCACCTCTTGCCAGAGCGTGTTCGAGTTCTTCAAAAATAAGAGCTCCGCCACCTTCGCCCATAACAAATCCATCTCGATCTTTATCGAATGGACGTGAAGCTGTTTCAGGATCGTCATTGCGGGTCGAAAGGGCATGCATGGCATTAAAAGCGCCTACACCCATAATATTTATTGCAGCTTCAGATCCTCCGGTAACAAATGCATCAGCCATATCAAGTCGGATATAGTTATAAGCATCAATTAACGCGTTGGCTGATGAAGCACATGCTGAAACGGTTGCAAAATTCGGTCCTCTGAACCCATAACGGATTGATATCTGACCAGCGGCAATGTCGGCTATCATCTTTGGGATCATGAGCGGACTAAAGCGCGGTGTTCCGTCACCGGCAGCAAAACCTGAAATTTCCTCAAAAATGGTAGTCATACCACCAATTCCGGAAGCCCAGATAACACCAATACGATCAGCATCAATAATATCCGTACTCAATCCGGAATCTTTCACGGCTTCTTCTGCGCAAACCATGCCATAAAGAGTAAACGGATCAAACTTCCGAACCTCTTTACGGTCGAAGAAATTACTTGGGTCGAACCCTTTGATTTCACATGCAAATTTCGTTTTGAATTTGCTGGTATCAAAATGTGTGATAGGGCCAGCACCACTAACCCCATTAACCAAGCCTCTCCAGTATTCCGGAGCTGTATTGCCTAATGGAGTTAGCGCGCCAAGGCCGGTAACTACTACTCGCCTTAACTTCATCGAATGAGTTTTACTTATTTCGCGTTGCTTTCGAGGTAAGTGATTGCATCACCTACTGTACTGATTTTTTCAGCCTGATCGTCTGGAATAGCAATATTGAATTCTTTCTCGAATTCCATGATCAGTTCAACGGTGTCCAATGAATCGGCACCCAGGTCGTTGGTGAAACTTGCTGCAGGGTTTACTTCTTTTTCGTCTACTCCCAGCTTATCAACGATGATAGCTTTTACTCTTGTTGCAATGTCGGACATTGTTGTACGCTTTAATTGGTTTTTAGGCTGCAAAGAAATAACAATTTACTTGATAAAACAATTATTCGTAATATTATTTTAGTGAAGAGAAGTTTAAGTAATTGAAATAGAATTAAATAGCATTAATTGGTGGTGGTGTTACAGGTTTGATCAGCTTATAGATATTTCTTTTTTAATCCATTTATCAGGCGAATTAAGGATTATGTCGGTAGGATTTCGTTATTTTGATGCTGGTAAATACTGCCGGATTATTGTTCGGTTAAAACTTTCGGAAAACAACAAATGAATTTTTCATACAATTGCAGACTTTCAATGAAAACTTGTCCGCGGCTGGCCGTATTTGCTTCGGGCAGTGGCAGCAACGCCCAGCGTTTGGCGGAGTATTTTGCCGGATCCGGCATAGCAGAAGTATCTGTAATATATTGCAATAATCCGGATGCCTTTGTTCTGGAAAGGGCCAGGTTACTTGGTATTCCTGCGGTGTTAATTAAGAGGGATTCTTTTTATAATGATATATCAGTACTCGACGACCTTAAAAGCAGGGAAATCGACTGGGTAATCCTTGCCGGCTTTTTATGGCTGGTGCCGGATTATATTTTAAAAGCTTTTCCAAAGAGAATTATAAATATTCATCCTGCGCTTTTACCTGCTTATGGCGGCAAGGGAATGTATGGGATGAAAGTTCACCAGGCCGTAATTGCTGCGCGTGAATCTGAAAGCGGTATTACCATTCATTATGTTAACGAAAAATACGATGAAGGAGATATTGTTTTTCAGGCAAAATGCACTATTGAAAAGGAAGATACACCTGAAATGCTGGCAGCAAAAATTCATGAACTGGAGTTTGAGCATTTCCCCAGGCTGATTGAAAAGTTGATCATAAAGTCATAAAAAAAGTGAAGTTTCCATCGCTTCCGGCTTCTCACAAATTAAATATTATATCGGAATGTCATATAATTTCGATTTCCAGCTGTTTACAGATCATTTTGCAATAAAGATTGTCCAGTTCTGTATGTCTTCCAACGGCTGACATTTTCCCATTAGCCTGATTTATAAAAATATCATGATTTGCGCCATTGCGAAAAAGTTTGCATCCATTCTTTTTCAGATGCGCAACTAATTTGTTTCGCTTCATGCAATTTCGAGTTTGCGCTTGATGGTTTTTCTGCCCTTGAACTGTTTGACTACAGATTCGCGTTTAGCTTGAAGCACGAGTTTCACGGCATCGGTTAAATTTTCAAGTAATTCCTCTACAGTTTTACCCTGACTAATTGCCTCAGGAACTTCTTCAACCTGACCGACAAACCATCCGTTTTCACCCTCCTCAATTATTGCTGTAAATTGAAAATTTTCCATCTCGTTCTGAATATTTTTATGTTATGCAAAGATACAGCATAAAGATTATAGAAGCCGACATTGACAAAATTCTTGCAAGCGGGATTTGATTGCCATAATTTGAGCATTTCCCCTCTGTTATTGAGAAGTTAATTGCCGCGAAGGGTTGCAGTTAACGGGCAAAAGAAAATGGGAAATAGTTTTCTAACCTATTTCCCATTTCCCAATTTCTATAAACTATTTTTCAGACATATTCTTTCACTTCCACTTCGCCTTTCAGCACCATAAGTCCGTTAAAGGCCAGCGCCCGCATTTCATCTTCGCCGGGGTAAATATATACAGGTGCAAATTTATAAACCCGTTCGATGATCAGGTTGGTGATCCACTTACTGTGAGCCACACCTCCTGTAAGCAAAATAGCATCTACTTCACCCTTGAGTACAGGTACCATAGATCCTATTGATTTGGCAACCTGGTAAGCCATTGCTTCGAGAATAAATTTTGCTTTTGCATCTCCGTTCTGCGCATTCTGTTCGGCTTCGTAAGCACTGTTGGTGCCAAGGTGTGCTACAATTCCGCCGTTTCCGACTACCATTTTGGTAACTTCCTTTTCGGTGTATTGTCCGCTGAAGCAGAATCGCACAAGGTCGCCGGTTGGCAAAGTTCCGCTGCGTTCAGGCGAAAACGGGCCCTCGCCGTCGAGTCCCTGGTTTACATCAATCACTCTTCCTTTGTAATGAGCGCCGGTAGTTATACCTCCACCCATATGAACCACGATAAGGTTGAGGTCTTCGTAGCGTTTCATGATGCTTTTTGCATGTTGCCGTGCAATGGCTTTTTGGTTCAAAGCATGAAAAATGGAGATTCGCTTAAACAACGGATGCCCGGCTACCCGTGCGATTTCATCAAGCTCGTCAACAACTACAGGGTCAGCAATATAAGCTTTGGCATTGGGAAGAGCGCGTGCAATATCATCAGCTATCAAACCTCCCAGGTTACTGGCATGTTCCTTAATCGGGTGTTCGTGCAAATCGAGCTTCATGGCTTCGTTTACAAGGTAAACACCTGAGGAAATAGGTTTCAGCATTCCTCCGCGGCCAACTACAGCCTGAATTTTATCAAGTTGTATATCAGCTTCTTCCAGTTCTTTATAGATAATTTCCTTTCGGAAATGGAACTGGTCGGCAACGTGCTCAAACTGTGCTATTTCTTCGCTGGGATGTGTGATATTCTTTACAAAAATCGGGTTCATATTCTGATAAACTGCAATTTTTGTTGAAGTGGAGCCCGGATTGATAGCCAGTATGCGAAAGTCTTCCATATTTTTTTGGTTAGTTAATGGTTATTGGAAAATGGTAAATAGCAGGAATTGAAATCATCACTATAACGGTTGTTGTCTTTACTATTTTTTCAATTAACCAATTTCTATTAACTCTTCACTGTATGATTCAATCAAAATACTGTTTTTCAGATAACAACTTACGCCATCAAAGCAGCAAGAGCAATTGAATAAGTTTTGGTAAGGGCACTGTCGCCGCGTGAAGTCAATACACAAGGTACGCGAGCACCTGCGACGTAAGCAGCTAATTCAGCTCCGGCTAATTTGGTTCCGCCTTTGAAAAATACATTTCCCGATTCGATATTTGGAAATAAGAGGCAGTCAGCATCACCTGCAACCGGACCTGTAATTTTCTTTATCTGAACCGATTCCATATCGATGGCTGCGTCGAGCGAAAGAGGACCGTCAACAACACAACCGGCAATTTGTCCGCGATCGCTCATTTTGGCAAGTATAGCGCCATCAACACATGCAGGCATTCCGGCAAGCATTTGTTCGGTAGCTGCAATAACGGCTACTTTTGGTTTTTCTACCCCGGTAGCTTTCGAAACTTTTACCAGGTAATCGATCATTTTAATTTTTTGTTTCAGATCGGGCTGCGGAATAATGGCTACATCGGCAATGGTAAGCAGTTTGTGGTATGCTGCGAATTCCATAACCGTAACATGCGAAAGAACAGCTCCTTCGCTGGTTATGCCTGCAACTTTGTTTAAAATGGCACGCATGTATTTATCGGTACTCAGCGATCCTTTCATTAAAAGGTTAGCTTTGCCTTCGTTGATAAGCTGAACGGCAAGTGTAGCTGCTTTTGCTTCGTTGGGTTCGTGCAGGATTTCGAATTTGGAAACATCCATCTGGTGATCCGCACATATTTTTTTGATAGTTGCTTCGTCGCCGGTGAGGGTTGCGTCAACTATTCCTTTTTCTACTGCTGAGTATACAGCTTCGATGGTGTGTGCATCATTTGCGTAAGCAACTGACAGGCGTTTTTTGGATTTGCTCTTCAGCAAATCGAACATTTGATCTAATTTTGTAATGGCCATATGCCCTCCTGAGATTATGTATTGTTATTGTGATAACACGTAAAAGAATAAAAATTCCAATTTTTTTGGGCTGCAAAATTAGTTATTTTCCAGTGACTTCCGATGGATAACGTTTAGTTTTATTGCTATTTAGAATATATATAAGTAAGGGAAATTTATTCGGGAATGGAGAAGGTGAATGATTGATGAGATTGATGAGATTGATGAGATTGAGGCCGGAATTTCAGAAACTAAATCCGGGGAAGCGATACTTACTATTACGGCGTTAACCTAATGAAATCATTTCTTTAGGTTTAATTTGTATAATAATCGATCATTCGCTGAATCGCTTCTGAACAAACCGGGCAAAATTTATCTCCTTTAAACGACCTCATAAGGCAATCGGGTGTTGGCCTGTACAGTCCTTTTGCTATGTATCCGGCTCCTTCGTAAACGCCAAGTTGAAGGGCATAGGTGTTGTTGTCGAGTGGTGTGGGCACCGGCGTATCGGACGGAAGCATATGCTGCCATTTGTTTTCGAATTTAACCAGGTTCGTAATATTAGGTTCCCAGGGTTCGACGTTAAGAGGGTACATATCGTTAAAGGAAGTGGAGCCATCATCGTATTCGTCGCCCAAAGCGGCAAATCCATGCCCGAATTCGTGAACGAAAATTTTTGCTGCCGAAGCGTTACTGTTTACCGAAGTGCTATAAAAATTGTAAATGGCCCCACCACCGTATTTTGACGAATTTACAAGAATATAAATCTGGTCGTAAGGTGCATTGGCGGCAAGGTTTCGCACGCTCCTGAAATCGGATGTCATTAAATATCTTTCGCTATCGAAAGTATAAAACGAACTGTTCATGAGGGTGTTTTTCCAGGTTTTATCGCCGGGAATATCGGTGCCGCTTTCGGCTGAAGGCGCAAGTACAGCCCTGATATTGAATTTGTCGCGGTTTTGAGTAAAGGGCTCAAATTTAAAAAGTTCAGCAGCAAATTTGTCGCAATCAGCTTTGAACTTATCCATCTCGGCTGCAGTATAGCCTTCAGGCAAAATGACCACATCAATTTTAGTAGCCGGATCGCCGGATATAAGTGCATCGTGCACAGGGTAAACCATTTGCCTTTCGTCCGAAATAAAGTAACTTTTTACGTCAACGGTGTATTCAAATTTCTTTTCAAAAATCCCCATGAAATTGCGGCTGAGAAATTCAATACGAACATCTTTTTTGGGGAAAGGCATTACCACCGTTTCGGTAAACGTGCGGGTAGTTTTCTTAGCTTCTTCGGTAAACTGCCATTCGTTAAACAAGGTGCAGTATCCGCGGCTGTATATCAAAGTGTTGGATTGAACATCAAAAACATTGAAATAATATTCGCCGTAATTAAGTGTGTCAATAAGGTTAACCTTTGAGCCGCCCCAGAATGGTTCCGATTTTACCTGGTCGAGCGAGTATATTTCACTTGCCGAGTTGCCTGTGTGGTAATAATCGACCCGCAGGGTTTTGTTTATAAACCACTCGTCGAAAGATGCGGAAGCCTGCAGGGTTGCAGCTATCAGTATGAAAAGAAGGATCAGGTTTTTCATTGGACAGGATTATTTTATTTTAGCACTTCAAAAGTATTAAATGTAATGGAATGAGCTATGATTTCCTGATTTAAACCGGAAGTATCTGTAATATAAGATAAAACTACTATTTTCGCCTCTGTTTTGTGTCAATCAGGCAACAGATTCCGATCAGAAAATGCCAAAACAATTCGCTATGCCCGATTGTTTTAGTATAAAATGAAGTAGTTAGTTAAAAATTAAAAAGGAAGAGTAACAGAATGTCAGTAACTGATAAAACCCAAAAAAACACTGAAGAGCGATGGGTTAAAATAATAGCTCCATACAGGAACGGGGATAACCTGCACAGCTGGTGGCAAATCATAAATACATTTGTGCCATACGCAGCCTTATGGGTACTTATGGTAATAAGTTTAAATTACAGTTATTGGATTACTTTGCCTTTAATTCTGCTTTCGGCAGGTTTTCTGGTGAGGTTGTTTATAATTTTCCACGATTGCGGCCATGGTTCGTTCTTCAATTCGAAACGACTGAGCGAAATTGTCGGATATATTTTTGGCGTGCTTGCATTTACACCATACCACCGCTGGCATCATTCGCACCTGATGCACCACCGCACTGTTGGTAATCTTGATAAGCGGGGATTAGGCGATGTATGGACGCTTACCGTTGACGAATACCTGGCGCTCCCAAAGCGTAAACAGCTTGCGTACCGTATTTTCCGGAATCCGTTTATTATGTTCGGACTGGGAGCTGCACTTCTTTTTCTTGTGGGAAACCGGTTTACCCGGAAGGGTTTTTCGCGAAAAGAGAAAATGAGTGTTTATGCCACCAACCTGGGAATTGCAGTGCTGGCTATAACACTTGGCCTTACCATTGGCTGGAAAGCTTATTTGCTGATACAGCTACCGGTAATGTATTTTGCTGCTATCGGTGGAGTTTACCTTTTTTACCTGCAGCATCAGTTCGATGGAAC
>CAZOXJ010000177.1:5970-7898 GCA_964583325.1 uncultured Lentimicrobiaceae bacterium | reverse complement strand
TAAGGACACCAGCCCCTCAAGCTGGCGTGTCTACCAATTTCACCACCTGGGCAATTTAAAGAACTGTTTTTACTCTGCACCGTCAGTAAACATTCCGATGAGTATCAGAAACACCTCCTGAGCAAAGCGGGTGCAAAGATAATACTTTTTCGAAACGTTAAACAAGCTAAAAAAATTATTTCTTTAAATACGCCGGGCAATATCCGTCTCATAGTTTTTTTTTAGAAAAGTGGTCCCTTTCAAACCAATAATGCTAACTTTGACAACTGCACATAAAAACGTGTTATTATGTTTACAAAAGAAGATCTCAAGCAATTACAATCGCGCGGAAGCGATCCTAAAGTAGTTGAAATTCAAATAGATAAATTCAAAAGAGGATTTCCTTATATCAACCTCGACAGACCTGCAATTGTTGGCGATGGCATTAAAGCTTTTAACCAGCGCGATGCAAAAAAGCTTTCGTATTATTACGATTCAAATTCAAAACGGTACGAATTGCTGAAATTTGTACCTGCTTCGGGCGCTGCCAGCCGTATGTTCAAAAATTTATTTGAATTTATGGAATCCTATACAGGGAGCGAAGCTGATATAAAACAACTGCAAACTTCGCCCAAACTCGCATCTGTTAAAGAATTCTTTGCCCGCATCAGGGACTTTGCCTTCTTTAATTCCCTGAAAAAGGCAATGCAGAAAGATGATTACAATATCGACGAATGCCTCGAAAAGCATGAATATAAGATTATTATAGATTATTTCCTGAATCCTGTCGGGTTGAATTATGCCAACCTGCCGAAAGGCTTGCTTCAGTTTCATGCTTATCCGGATGGCGCCCGCATGTCGATTGAGGAACATATGGTTGAAGCTGCCAACTATTGTAAAGACAAGGAAAAACGTTCGGCCATACATTTTACCGTGTCACCCGAACATGCCGATATGTTTCTCGATGAGATCAACCGCGTTAAAGAAAAATACGAAGATCTTTTCGATGTTACTTATGAACTTACTTTTTCGCTTCAAAAATCATCAACTGACACCATTGCCGTTGATATGAGCAACAAACCAATGCGCGAGGCTGATGGCAGACTGGTTTTCAGGCCGGGCGGACATGGCGCATTGATCGAAAACCTTAACGACCGCGAAAGTGAAATTATTTTCATAAAAAACATTGACAATGTTGTACCCGACAGCATGAAACCGGATACGTTTCTTTACAAAAAAGTATTAGGCGGATACCTGTTTGAAATTCAGGATGCTGTTTTTGAACATCTTGAAACCCTTGACGACAAACCTGACGATGAGGACCTGCGCACTATGCTGCGTTTTATTAAATCGAAACTGGGTTTTGTTGTCGATCCCGAATTAAGCAATATGACAAGAGAAGATAAAATAGAATATCTTCACCGTAAACTGAATCGCCCGGTCCGTGTTTGCGGCATGGTTAAAAATGAAGGTGAGCCTGGAGGAGGTCCTTTCTGGGTGAAAGAAACGAATGGGGAAATGTCGCTTCAGATTGCTGAGTCATCACAGGTTGATATGGACAATCCCGGACAGAAAGAAATTTTGGGCAAGTCAACACATTTTAACCCGGTTGACCTGGTATGCGGTGTGCGCGATTACAAAGGCAAAGTTTTTGATCTCCGTAAATTTGTTGATCCTGAAACCGGCTTTATTTCTACAAAATCCAAAGACGGTAAAGAGCTGAAAGCCCAGGAGCTGCCCGGCTTATGGAATGGCGCTATGGCGAATTGGATAACAGTTTTTGTTGAAGTGCCGATCAGTACTTTTAACCCGGTAAAAACGGTGAATGATTTGCTGAGGAAAGAGCATCAGTAGGGGGCAAATACCAAATACCAAGATCCAAATTCCAAGGACCAAATTCCAAATTGTCGAATTACTTAATTGCCAAATTGTCGAATTACTCAATTGCC
>CAZOXJ010000177.1:0-5870 GCA_964583325.1 uncultured Lentimicrobiaceae bacterium | reverse complement strand
AAATTCCAAATTGTCGAATTACTTAATTGCCAAATTGTCGAATTACTCAATTGCCGAATTGTCGAATTACTTAATTGTCGAATTGTCGAATTGTCGAATTACTAAGGCGCTAACCTGCTGATAAGCCAAATATTCACTTCCAGCAAGTACTGTATTCTGTCGTGGAGCCTGCCGGGCCTGCCCTGCCAGAACTCTATGCGATCGGGCTTTAAGCGATAACCACCCCAGTGCGCCGGACGACGCAGATTTTCATTGCCCTCAGCAAACAATAACCTTTCACGTTGTTCTTCCAGTTGATTGCGTGAAATAATCGGTGAACTCTGCGGCGAGATAATTGCATTAATCTGGCTTTCGATCGGTCGCGAATAAAAATATTCGTCCGATTCGCTGGTATCTGTTTTAACAACTATGCCTTCAATCCTGACCTGGCGTTCAGTCAAGGGCCAGAAAAAAGTAAGTGCAGCGTAGTGGTTGCCACCAATTTGCACGCCTTTGCGACTCAGGTAATTGGTAAAAAACACAAATCCTTTTTCATCAAATGACTTCAACAAAACCACTCGGGCAGAAGGTCTCCATTCAGCTGATACGGTAGATAAAATCATGGCTGTAGCTTCCGGCTCACCCGACTCCATAGCTTCACGCAGCCATGCCCTGAACCAGTTTACGGGTTCAACCGGAAAATCTTCGTCCCTGATCGTATTGTGCTGATAATCTTTTCGTATGTCTCTTAAATCCATTTTGATAGTGTTTTAATAAGCTTTCACAAATTTAAGGATAATTGTAACAAATAAATAATAGGTATGTTTTGCACTAACACAGCCAAAGTAATTGCAGAAACCTTATGATTTTATATCTTCGCACTGAATTAGAATTCCCCTAAGCACGCCTGCATTTATGAAATCAGTACTGTCTTTATTGTTTTTCGCCTGCTTTTTCCTCAATCATTCTATAGCCCAGATGAATGGAGAATTTAACCGTTCGGCATATATGAAGGAGATTAAAAAGGAAAGGCTGGAAAAAGACAAAGAAATGCTGACAGATCAGAAATCACCACTTCCGGATGATGAAAAAGTGACTTTTAAAAAGTTGAATTATTTCAAACCAAGAGTTGCTTTCCGCAAACTATCCAACTTTGAAAGGTATGATCAGGCGTCACGATTTTTTATGAAAACAACTACAGACCGGCTTCCGGAATATTCGCTTTACGGATCAGTCGCTTTCAGGCATAAAGGGAAAGATTACAAGCTCAACGTTTATCAGAATATTGAATTGGTTAAGAAACCCGGATACGAAAAACACCTTTTTATTCCTTTTAATGACGAAACCAATGGCAACGAAACCTATGGCGGAGGCCGGTTTCTGGATGTTTATGAGAACGGGGAACAAAAACTATTAATTGATTTTAACAAGGCATATAATCCATATTGTGCTTATAATCACAAATACTCCTGCCCAATTCCACCTGAATCGAACAACCTGAACCTAAAAATTAAAGCAGGTGAGAAAAAATGGCATGATTAAACAGCTTAACCCATGATATCCTGACTATTTCAGGCTATGCGATAAATAAACTTAACAATCTGATATCCATCTAAATTAATCATGGCAAGAGTTCTTGAAAATTCCGGCTCACGAATGGCACTCAGGCGATTATTCCGACGGCCTAAATACCGGTTTATGGCTGTTAACCGGATTGTGCCACATTTGCCTTGGTTAGCGTTGTTTGCTCTTGCTGCCTATACGTATAAGGCAAGAATTTTTGCCGATTCAGGATTTTATGTTTCGCAGTTTATCAACAACGAGACCTTTTGGATTGAATGCCAGCGAATTGTATTAGGCATTTCGCAAATCATACCTTTAATTGGTGTCTGGACAGGATTACAAATCAAATATGTATTGCTGCTTTATTCCCTCAGCCACGTTGTATTTTTCTATTTCCTGTTCCTGTTTGTATATTATGGCCTTCGCGACCGGCGCTCCGGGTTGCTGATTATATTGTTTCAAACGGTGGGGATAATGCATAGCTTTTTCACACCCATGTTCGAATTGTACTACGGGGCACCTTTACTCATCACTTTTTACGCCTTATGGCGGTTGCCGTTTCGTTTCAATGTAATTTTCATTCTTCTGATACTCGAGGTGCTTATACTTTTAAGCCATCCGCTGGCATTTATGCTCTTTGTTTTCCTTTTATTTTACGATTATTCGAGAGAAACAGCCAAGCCTTTCAAATACTACTTAGCGGTGATACTGGTTTTTATAGGAGCCATCGCTTTTAAATATTTTATTATGTGCGATTACGAATCGGGTAAGTTCGCATGGCAGTTTAATTATACCGATAATACACAATATCTGCAGCTACTCAATCCTTCGTACTATAAGACACTCGGAATGTTTATGTTACGCTATTATTCCGAGGTACTGGCTGCATTTGTAATTGTAATTTACATGCTTGTTAACCGCAGGCAATGGTTCAGGTTGCTGGTTGTGGCAGGAACTTTTTTCACTTACGTTTTTCTTGTAAATTCCACATACACTGTTTCTCCGTCGCGGTATATGGAACAAGTAATGTTTCCTTTTGTACCCATTGTTTTTATTCCTCTTATTTACGGATTTCCATCAAAAGGCAGACAAGGGCTACTCAATATTTCGATATTGCTTATCTCGGCACTTATTTTATACCGGCTGGCAGTTATTTATTACGGCAGCGAAATATTTATGAAACGTGTTGCCCAAATGGAACAACTCATTGAGGTTGCCCGCCAGAAAGGTGGCAGCAAATTTGTAGTTTCCGAGGATGTGATCGATCATGGATATACGCAAGTCAATTGGTCGTATCCTATTGAAAGCATGCTGCTTAGCGCCATCGACGGGAATGATATTGCTGTTACTATTGCACCGGAAGCAGATCTTAATTTTAACGACAATTACAACAAAATTGAAGCTAACCAGTTTATATTCAGGAAGTGGGAACTTAAAAACCACTCATGGCTCAATAAGAGATATTTCCATCTTGATATTGGTCCATACCGAAACATCAACGATACAACATCTAATACAAATATCACATACCTGGCAAAAGATCTGCGTATCACAATAGATGCAAAGAAAATGTACCAGGCCATGGATACAGTCTGGATGCCGGTTACCATAGTTAATCTTGGCAAAACACCAATTTACTCTGGCAAAAATAACCAGGTGTTCCTCTCCTACTTCTGGATACAAAACAGGGAAGTTTTAAGTTGGGAACAGTTACGTACACCAATTCAGGCAGATATTATAGGAACAATGCGGCAGGATATCCGTATAGCAATCCCCCGGAATAAAGGCAAACTGCAGCTCAAGGTCGACCTGATTGGCGATGACAGATGGCTTGGAATTCACAGCATGGAAGAAGTGCTGGTTTATTGATTGCGGAAGAAAATCAGCATCAACAAAAAGTAAAAGAAAAACTGAATTATAGAAATGAAAAAAGTAATAGTTCTCCTATTCCTACTAGGTTTCGGCACAGCGATAATGGCTGCTGAAAAAGGCTATAAGGTTACGGTTAAGCTAACGGGAAGTGCAGACACCGCTTTGTTGCTTGCACATTATTATGGAACCAAACAGTACCTCGACGATACAGCTTATCTGAACAAACAGGGATTTTTTGTTTTTGAAGGCCCTGAAATACTGAAGGACGGAATGTATATCCTTGCCGGTCAAAATAAAAGCAAGTATTTTGATTTTTTTCTTACTGATAACCAGCACATTGATTTTAGCTGCAATCCTTCAGATGTAGTAAACACAATGCAGGTTAAAGGTTCGGATGACAACAAAGCATTTTATGCGTACATAAAATACCTCGGAAGCAAACAAGTTGAAATTGAACCTCTTAACAAATGGATCAGGGCAAATCCAAACCGAAAAGATTCAATGGATTTGGTAAAAGCGCAAATAGAAACAATTGACAAGGAAGCCAAAGCGTATATTAAAAATTTCTTTACTTCAAATCCCACATTTCTTTCGGCTAATTTTGTAAAAGCCAGTAACGAACCCGAATACCTTCAATACATCACCTCACCTGAAGGTGTAGTTGATTCGTCGAAGATTTACCAGACTTACAAGGCACATTATTTTGATAACTTTACCTTCAGCGATCACAGGTTGATTTATACTCCGGTTTTTGCTCAAAAGGTCGATTTTTATTTCGATAAACTGGTGGTGCCCGTGCGCGATTCGCTCGAAGCAGATATTGACCGGGTTATGAATATGGCAGCCGTAAGTAACGAAATGCAAACCTATATGGCCTGGTTTCTTTCGCTGAAATACGAAACTTCGCAGGTAATGGGACACGATGCTTTGTTCGTTTACATTGTTCGAAAATACCTGGATTCAGGAAAAGTTGCCTGGCAATATCCGGAAGTTAAAGAGAATATCCTAAAACGGGTTAATACACTGGAACCGCTGCTGTTAGGCAAACCTGCGCCCAATCTTATTCTGCTTGATACCATGAATGTAGCACATTCGCTAATCGCAACCAAAGCCAGGTACACGCTGGTGTTCTTCTGGGAAAGCAATTGCGGGCATTGCAACCAGGAAATGCCGAAAGTGCTGAAGTTTTATGAAGATTTTCATAAAAGATATGAGCTCGAAATTTTTGGTGTGAGTACTGATACCTCCATGGTAAAATGGAAAAACTATATCAGAAAAAATGACATGAAGTGGATCAATGTGAACGGACATCTGAGCCTGAGCGGCAATTATCATACTGCCTATGATATCAGGAGTACTCCGATTATGTACCTGCTTGATGAAGACAAAAAAATCCTGACCAAATTCCTGTTGACTGATGAAATTTCAAATGTGATCTTGAAACGGGAGGAAGCATTGGAAAAGAGCAGGAAAGAGAAAACACAGTAAATTAAAACTATTTCTGGTTTCAGCGTTTCAAGTTTCATGTGCTGAAACTTGGGAAGTAATGGCCGGGGATATAAACTAAAACACTTGAAACCTTCAACTCCACAATCACAAAACCTCACCGCATCCCGAAACATCTGGATCACAGGAGCATCATCAGGAATCGGCGAAGCCATGGCAATGCATTGGGCATCTGCCGGAACAACCCTGCTGCTTTCGGGACTAACAAAAGAACAACTCGAACCTGTAGCTGGTAAATGCGAAAAAAAAGGAGCCATAGTGCATATCATTCCTTTCGATCTCACCAAAGAAGAAGAAATCACTGAAGCGGCAAAAAAAGTACAGACACTGGTTCCGAAAATTGATATCCTTGCCAATGTAGGAGGTATCGGTCAGCGATCGTTAATAATTGATACCCCTCCGGAGGTTTCACATCGCATCATGGATACCGATTTCTGGGGTCATGTTAACGTTACACGCCATATACTGCCTTTCATGGTAAAAACCGGAGGAGGAACCATTGTTGTAATGAGCAGTTTATCGGGATTGTTCGGATTCCCGCAGCGGTCGATATATTGCGCAGCTAAGCACGCTTTGCACGGATATTTCGAAACACTGCGGCTTGAGCATAACAAGGACAAGGTTAACGTTTTGATGGTATGTCCGGGCAGGGTAAAAACCAATTTTTCTTACGGTGCTCTTACAGCCTCCGGCGACAAACACGGACAAATGGATAAAGGCCAGGAAAACGGTGTTTCGGTTGAATACTGCGCTGCCAAAATTGACAAAGCAGTAAAAAGAAATAAAAAACTTGTACTGGTTGGAAAAAAAGAATTGATAATGGCCTACCTGAAACGTTTTGCGCCCTGGTTGTTTTACTATATAGCCTTACGCATCGACCCGAATGCATAAATTTGGATGTCGGAATTCGGATGTAAGAAATCTTTTTCACCATAACCGGCCAAACTCTT
>CAZOXJ010000176.1:6263-7994 GCA_964583325.1 uncultured Lentimicrobiaceae bacterium | reverse complement strand
AGGTCGAAACCCTGCATCTTGTACATATTGGCCGATGGACCGCCCAGGTCGGAGACATTGCCACTAAAATCTGGCATTTCGGTAATGGCTTTCACTTCGTTAAGAATGGATTTCTCCGAACGGCTCGAAATAAATTTCCCCTGGTGCGCACTCAACGTACAAAACGCGCAACCGCCAAAACAGCCGCGATGCATGGTTACTGAATGCCGTATCATTTCATAAGCCGGCACTGTGCCCCGCTTTTTGTATTTCGGGTGAGGAAGCCGGGTATAAGGCAAAGCGTAAACGGCATCCAGTTCTTTGGAAGTCATTAACGGGAAAGGCGGATTGATGATAACAGCTTTATCGCCCGAGGCTTGAATAAGCCTTTTCGCGGAAGCTTTATTGCTTTCCTGTTCAATATGTTTGAACGATTCACCAAAAGCTTTTTTATCTTTCAAACAAGCCGTGTATGATGGAAGTGTGATTGAATTTACCTTGTTATCAAAATCCTTAACGGCTGCGTCGGGCACAACAAAACCGGTTTGAGGAATATCGGTTATCCAACCCACTTCAGGATTTTCATTCAGTCTTTTCAAAACTTCAATAATTCCTTTTTCAGCCATTCCATAAACCAGCAGATCGGCGCCACTTTCAATAAGGATGGAGGGTTTCAGCATATCCGACCAGTAATCGTAATGGGCTAGTCGCCGCATACTGGCTTCAATTCCACCGATTACAACAGGCACATCGGGATATATTTTCTTTAGAATCTGTGAATAAACAACCGTGGCATAATCGGGACGAAATCCGGCTTTTCCGCCCGGCGTGTATGCATCATCAGAGCGCAAGCGTTTACTGGCCGTGTAATGATTTACCATGCTGTCCATATTGCCGGCAGCAACGGCAAAACAAAGTTTTGGTTTACCGAACTTGCGGAAATCGCGTAAATCGTCTTTCCAATTTGGTTGGGGAACAATAGCAACGGTGAATCCTGCATTTTCAATAACCCTGGCAATGACGGCCGTTCCAAAAGCGGGATGATCCACATACGCATCGCCCGAAATTATCACAACATCCACCTCATCCCAGCCATGGGCAAGCATTTCGTCGCGGGTAATCGGAAGCCAGGCTTTGAGAGGGAGTTGATCCATTGGGTTTTGAAAATTTATGCAAAGATACGGATTGAAGGAATATCGGTTAACTTTGTTCGGGGGATTGATGGGATTGAGGAGATTGATGGGATTGAGGAGATTGACGGGATTGACATTAAAACTGTGATTGAGAGAAAGTAAAAACAATAAATGAAATAGAATGATTGAATCGAATGGTACTAACGTTCCGGAATTTATTATCCGGCTAGCAATAGAAAGCGATGTTAATCTAATCCTTCAGTTTATAAAAGGATTGGGAGAATACGAAAAACTCAGCCACGAAGTAGTTGCTACTGAGGAGAAACTACGCAAAACCCTGTTTAAACAGAAAATGGCCGAAGTCATCATCGGTGAATATGGTGGCGAGCCGGTCGGATTTGCTTTATTCTTTAATAACTATTCTACCTTTTTAGGGCAAGCCGGTATTTACCTTGAGGATTTGTTTATAATACCTGAAATGCGTGGAAAAGGTTTTGGCAAAACCATGTTAAAGCACATTGCAAAATTAGCTGTTGAAAGGGATTGCGGCCGGTTGGAGTGGGCATGCCTCGACTGGAATGAGCCTTCTATTTGTTTTTATAAAGGATTGGGCGCAAAA
>CAZOXJ010000176.1:4483-6163 GCA_964583325.1 uncultured Lentimicrobiaceae bacterium | reverse complement strand
TATGCAACTAAAAGACTCCTACGATTACATCATCATCGGATCCGGATTTGGCGGGTCGGTTTCTGCTCTGCGATTAGCCGAAAAAGGATATTCAGTCCTGGTGATTGAAAAAGGAAAGTGGTTCGAAAGCGCCGATTTTGCCAAAACAAACTGGGATCTGCGAAAATGGCTGTGGATTCCCGCTTTAAAATGTTTTGGCATTCAGAAACTGAACTTTTTGCGGCATATAAGTGCGTTGAGTGGCGTTGGAGTTGGCGGTGGATCGCTGGTTTATGCCAATACACTTCCAAAACCTAAATCACCATTCTTTGGGCAGGGTTCATGGGCAGGACTCGAAAACTGGGAAGAAGAACTGTCACCTTTTTACGATACTGCCTGGCAAATGCTGGGCGCGACGGAAAACCCGGTGCTGGCCGAAAGTGATCGTGCCATGCAAAAACTGGCGGTACAAATCGGGAAAGCGGAGCACTTTGCGCCAACTATTGCTGCCGTATACTTCGGCGAACCTGATATTACTGTAAAAGATCCATATTTTGACGGCAAAGGCCCCGACCGCACAGGCTGTATAAACTGCGGCGCCTGCATGACCGGCTGCCGGCATAACGCTAAAAACACCCTGGATAAAAATTACCTTCACCTCGCACAACAGCTTGGAGTAACCATACTTGCTGAAAACAAAGTTTGTTCAGTTAAACCACTTGGAGAAAAAGGCGAAAACGGCTACCAGGTTGGTTTTCGAAAATCGACAGCTTATTTCACTTCCACTCACACCGTAACAGCCAAAGGAGTTGTATTTGCCGGGGGTGTTGTTGGAACCGTTCCGCTTTTGCTGAAACTCAAAAAAACTATGCTTCCAGGGTTAAGTTCCAGAGTTGGCGATATGATCCGGACCAATAATGAAGCCCTGATTTATACTACTACTACCGATAAAAACCTTGAACTGCACAAGGGAATTGCAATTGGTTCCATACTCGAAATGGACGAAAACAGCCACCTCGAACCTTGCCGATACGGCGAAGGATCAGGATTCTGGCGAATTACCATGTTACCCATGGTGAGCGAGAAAAACCCCGTTTTACGGGTACTGAAACTTGTCATTCTGCCATTTACCGCGCCTTTAACCTGGTTGAAAGTGTTTTTTGTCCGCGATTTCGGACGTAGCAGTACAGTACTTCTTTTTATGCAGCACCTTGATAGTACACTTAAGCTGCGACTGGGATTTTACGGCATGAAAACACAGCTCGAACAAGGAAAAGCGCCCACCCCGTTTATACCGGAAGCACATAGGGTAGCGCATATTTTTTCAAAAATTATCAGTGCCAAACCTCAGATTATGGTGAACGAAGTTTTTGCCGGAATTCCTTCAACAGCTCACATCTTAGGCGGTGCCTGCATGGGGAGAACGCCCGAAGAAGGCGTTATTGACAGCAGCAACAGGGTTTTCGGGTACGAAAATATGTATGTCTTTGATGGCTCCATGATTTCGGCCAATCCGGGAGTAAATCCTTCACTTACAATAATGGCAATTTCCGAAAGAGGAATGAGTAAAATACCAATCAAGAACTAAATAATGGAAATCAGGAGTATTGTTGAAAGCCAGAAAGAATTTTTTAAAAGCAAAAAAACAAAGGACATCGCATTCAGAAAAGCTTCGCTGAAACGCCTGCTTGAGGAATTACT
>CAZOXJ010000176.1:0-4383 GCA_964583325.1 uncultured Lentimicrobiaceae bacterium | reverse complement strand
GAAATTATTGCCGCGGTTTTTGATCCCGGCCATGTTACTGTAATTGAAGGTGAAGTTGCTGTTGCAGCCAAACTCCTTCGCGAACGCTGGGATTATATTTTCTTTACAGGAAGTATAGCTGTAGGCAAAATAGTGGCCAAAGCTGCCGCCGAACACTTAACGCCCGCAACCCTCGAACTGGGTGGCAAAAATCCCTGCATAGTTGATGAAACTGCCGTTCTTAAACTGGCAGCAAAACGAATAGTATGGGGCAAGTTTATCAACTGCGGTCAAACCTGCATTGCGCCTGATTATATTTTGGTTCACGAAAGTGTTAAGGATGAATTTGTTGATCACTGCAAAAAAGAGATTATAGCTACCTATGGCGAAAATGCACAGCAATCGCCCGATTATGCCAGGATTATTAATCACCATAATTTCCAGGTTTTGAAGCATGGCATTGCAGGCGAAAAAATCTTGTTCGGTGGTGAAACTGATTCTCACGACCTGTATTTTGCTCCAACGCTGCTCGACAACCCCGACCGGGAAAGCCATATCATGAAGCATGAAATTTTCGGACCTATACTCCCGGTTATTACCTACAAAACCGAATCGGAACTCGATACCATTATCAATTCCTATGAGAAACCGCTGGCATTGTATGTATTCTCAAATCATGTTAAGTTTACAAACAGGATTATCAACAACCATTCGTTTGGAGGAGGTACAATTAACGATACCCTGGTTCATTTCGCCAACCACCGTTTGCCCTTCGGTGGTGTTGGATTCAGCGGTGTGGGAGCCTATCACGGGCAACATTCGTTTGATACGTTTACTTACGAAAAAGGAATTACCACCCGCTATAACTGGCTCGATTTACCTGTTAGGTATGCCCCTTACAGGGATAAAATGAAAGCGCTGAAGTTTTTTATGAGGTGGTTTTCGTAGCAATATCACCCAACAAGCTAATCAGAAGAGCGAATTTGGGTTGTTCCAAATTCGCTCTTTTTGAATTAGCATTCAATTTATATAATTAAATTATCTATTTAATTTTCAGCTTGTTAACGCATTTTATATGTAAGCAAAATACTGTTAACCGCTTTTACAGGATTATAAAAACTCATATCCGGGGCTAAATTTCTGCTGCTGGCAATTCGAAAGCCCACTTTGTTGAATTCGATTCCTAAAAATGGTTCTAAAAAGAGCAGTCCATTATCATATATTGATTCAGTGTTAAAATCATTCTTTCTGGTAATAAAAGAATAACCGAAAATAAAGTTTGCTCCATAACTAACATATGCGGGTAAACCAAATGCCGTAATTTGGCGTTTACCAGCAAAAGGGAATATCAATTGATAGAAACTACTTCTATATACCGGGCTATTTCCTGTTACCTGTACATCCACATTCCTGAAAGATTGTTCATATCCAAGTTTAAATCCGGTTACGAAAGCTGTTTTATTATTGATGTTTCTTGTCTTTTCCCTAACCGAAAGTCCAAGTTTATACCCCTGAAGATTGCCCCCTTCACGATAAGCATAAAAAGAGCTAGTAGGAGAATAGTAGTAAGGAACACTTAAAGTATATCCTGCTTCCACCTGCGAAAACCATTTTGCCTTATTTTTTGTCTTTTGTGAACTACCCATATTTGCAGGATAAAGAGTCTGCTTTGAAATATCACTAATTCCCCTTCGCGAAACATTAATTTCAATCATTTGGATTGAATCAGCAATTTTAATTGTCGTTTGCTTGCCAAATGCTGGAACGGGAATTGTAGTTTGCTGATTATCATAATTTACAACTATCGAATCTGCTTTCTGTGCCTTTGTTGCTAGTATCACCCCGCACATTAATCCTAATATAATGCTGATTGCTTTCATTTAAAGAAATTTTAAAGTTTTTACGCATCAATAATTACTACCCAAAAAATCTCACACTAAAATATACGGTACGTTAAAGCAACACCGATGCTGCCATCCAGATTACTACGTAAAATGTAATAGCGGTTATAGGGCACTGCAAAATCAGCTGAAAAAAGAATTCCAATTTTCCAAATCTCTATACCTAAATAGGGTTGCAGCAAACTTGCGTATAACAAGCCATTTGATAGCATATTGTTAGTTTTAGTGTTGGTTCTCAATATGCCCATGCTATTCCCAATGTTAATTCGGGCAAGTAGTTTCCCCGCATTAAAATGATAGCTGTACCCAAATTGATATAGGAACTGAAAGCTGTTCATCCTGAATTCATAATTATTTTCGGTTGCGCTTATCAGATTTCCTGAGGAATCATTTAAGATAAAAAATGATTGTCCATCTAAATAAGATTGTGAAAACCCTAGCTTAAAACCAGATATAATTGATGATTTCTTACTTAAGTAAAAATCTCCTTCCAGAACCGAAAGCCTTATCTGATAACCTTTGCTATCACTCACCGAATAGTTTTCTGTAAGTGTGACTGGAAGTCCATTAGTTGAGTAATTTGTACCATAAGTACCAGACCCAGAGGTAAACCCTTTAATATAACCTGCTTCAACCTGTGAAAACCATTTTGATTTGCTTTTAGATTTTCCGGAATTCACATCATTAGAATACAGTTGTGAAAAAGGGGAAGTTTCACCCGGTTTCCGCAACCAAACACCAATTTCAACAACCTTATTTGTATCAGCATAGCTAACCGATGTTTGGCTGCCGAATGCAGGTAACGGTATTATTGTCTTCTGATTCCCATAGATTACAATAACAGAATCTGCATTTTGTGCCATCGTTACAAACGATGTCATTCCAATAATCAATACTAAGAATTTGGTTAGATTTTTCATTTTATCAGTAGTTAATATTTATGCATAAATAGCTATTCTCATCACCAATAAGGTATATTTTGTCAGGTTCACCATTTGGTTTCCGGCTGAGCAGCATTTTGGTATTGGTAAATACTTTTTTAAGGTTCACTTTTTGATTTTGCGCCAATTCATTGTTATTTTGATTGTTAGCTCCAATATCCGAAGTTTCAATGGTGATGGTGTAACGCGGTTTTTTCTCCGATGCTTTTGCCAGCTCATTGGTTTTAACCGGGACTGAATCAATTATTTTCGGAATTTCAGCTAAAGCATTTTCTGTCGGAACAATTGTGTTGAAATCTTCAGCAACTGGTATGGTTTGATTTTCTTCTCTTTGATTCGGGAGGTGTTTTTGATCAGAAATAACAGCAGGCGTTGGCTGGCTTTGAGCAGTTGTAATTACTTTTTTTACAGGTGTTTGCGTTTTCTGAATGGTCTCCGCTACTTTCGATTTTGGTTTGGAAGAAAAATCAGCGGTCAATAGAAACAATGTTCCAATCAGAAGAATAATGGATGCTGCTGCTGCCCAATAATAGAAAATCCTTTTTCGTCCGGCAGTTTTAGGTTCCGCAATTAAAATGACTTTTTCTGTCAGTTCACGGCTTTCGATCGCATAATTCTCAAGCGGATCAACAAACTTTGTTTTTTGCCACGACTCCCATTCGAATTTAAAAAGCTCATCGGCCTCGATCTGCTGAAGCAAATCTATCCTGGTCTGCGTGTCAAAATCATCCTCCACAAGGCGGAACATGATTTCTTCGTAATTAGCTATGGTTATTTTGAGGTTCATAATACTTCCAGTTGTAAAATCTTTTCTTTAATCGCTTTCCGTGCCCGGAACAAATACACTTTCACCTGTGCTTCGGTTAAATGTGTGATTTCTTCAATTTCTTTGTAGCTATATGATTCGAGGTCGCGGAGGGTAAGCAGTTCTTTGTACAAAGCGGGAATCTGATTTATGGCAAGTAGTACCAGTTGCTTATCATCTGTTTCCTCCTGTTCGCCAATAAGTTCCGTAAATACCGATTCAAAATTCTGCGTTTTTACATCCGACCTGAACGTATCGATTATTTTTTTGTGCGCCACAGAGAACAGGTACGACTTTGCCGACTTCATTTCCACTTTGTCGCGGTTCTTCCAAAGCACTTCGAAACATTCCTGTACGATATCCTCCGCTTCCATTGCGCTGCCTGCTACCCGCTTCGAGAATCTCAAAAGATTTGGAGTAAATTGCTTAGCGCAGATAATGAAATCGTCCTTCGTCATACAACAGTTAATCGGAATCAGGTTAAAAAAGTTACTTGCTGCTTAAAATATTGTTAGAAAAAATATTCTTTGGGTTATGTTAACTACTGTAAATAGCTGTATTTAAATCCATTAAATATTATTCAAAATAAAACTCTGTGGAATAATATTACCTGATAAATGTATGATTCTTATCCTGTTTTAAAAGGTATATTCTGGAAATTCAGCAAGATATTATTTTGATGTGTTGGGACATTTTACCAATGGCAGTAAAATTTCTAATTGATTTTGATTTTGTTCTTTTGTCTTGACACAAAAGA
>CAZOXJ010000175.1:2530-8022 GCA_964583325.1 uncultured Lentimicrobiaceae bacterium | reverse complement strand
AACGAAAAATAAATCAGATCACTGTAGGGGTAAAACCGTTTTTAAGTGTCTTATATATACATTAGTTTTATGTTAAATCCCCAATATTATGAACCGGCTTATTCTCGCTGTCCTGTTTTTTATATTTGCAGTAATCAAGTCATACGGTCAGTATGTTCATGTTGTTAACAACAGTGCCGACAGCGGCCCCGGTACATTGCGATCGGCATTGAGCACTGCCGCTTCGGGTGATACGATAAAGTTTGCCGGTTCAGTTTCGCAGGTGAATCTTACGAGTGGCCAATTGCTGATTGATAAATCACTTTTTCTTGAAGGCAACCCAACTAATACCAGATTATTCAGGGACACAACTGCTGAATTCCGTATTCTTGAAATCAACGGAAATGCTATTCCTGTAGTAGTGAGGATTCAAAACATAGAAATCGCAAACGGACAGACTTTGAACGAGAGCGAAGAACCACAACATGGCGGAGGTGTGTTAATATCTGGTGCCAGCGACTCGGTTTTTATGACTTCATGCATCATTTCCGGAAACCAGACAGGCAAATCACGATTCAGCCCTGGAGGATACGGCGGAGATGGTGGAGGTATCTACAACACTGGTTTTTTAGCACTCAGCAATTGTATAGTGGAAGGAAATAAAAGCGGCGAAGGGCAGCGATTCTGTTTTCCCGGTAAGGGTGCCGGTCTGTTTAATATGGGCTCAGTCAGGATTACTCAGAGCAAATTCCTTTCTAACCTGTCGGGGAAAGGCGGTGATGACTGGACTCCTGACGGGAGCAGCTTTGGGTACGAGGGGGGTGATGGCGGCGCCATATACAACCAGCAGGAAATGCAAATAACAGAATCAGAAATCATAGGAAATAAAACAGGTGTTGGAGGAAATGCATCGGTGGGTTATCACGGGCAGGGTTCAGGAGGAAGAGGCGGCAACGGGGCAGCTATCTGTAATACAGGTAATTGTATCCTTTTTTCTTGTAAAATCCAGTTCAATATAACCGGCGAAGGAGGCTATGGATCCGGAAGCGGTCCTCCTTTTGGTTATGGATCGGATGGAAGAAGCGGCAGTGGGGCAGGAATTTACAATATGTCAGCTTTTACAGCAACTAACTGCCTTATAACCAACAATTCGACAGGCAATATTAGTTTTTCTACGAGTAATAAATCCTCAGGAAATGGCGCAGGGATTTATACTAACTCTTTTCTTGATCTCAGGCTGGTGAATTCAACCATTAGTGCCAATAAAACATCAAAAGGCAAATATACAGGAGCCGGTGGTGGAATTTATGTAAACACCGGCAATGTTACATTGGTTAATACCATAGTTTCAGGGAATTTTGTGAATGGCACCACTCCCGAAGACGTTTACGGAATTATTGCAGCTGATTATTCGCTTATCAGGAATACCCAGAATGCAGTTATCACAGGAACAGCAAACCTCAATGGCCAGGATCCTCAGTTTATGCTCGATGGGTACAATTTTAGGCTTCGAGCTGTCAGTCCTGCCGTAAATGCCGGAAATCCAGATACAACAGGGTTGTTGCTTCCTTTATTTGATATTGATAAAAGAACCCGAATACTGGATGCTCGTGTGGATATGGGTGCCTACGAAAGGCAGCCGGTTGAGTTATCGTACATTTTAAAACAACCAGATACACTCCGGTTTCCTTTGACCCATGTAGATTCTTTTTCGATAGATACCATTGTGTTATTAGCCTGCAGCGATATTCCATTTATTCTGGATTCGATTGTCTCGAACGAAGTTTTTCAGTTGAGCCTTAACGCTGATGCCGGATGGCAGCCGTCACTTCAGCAGGTAGAACTCACGCCGGGGCTTAACAAGGTATATGTGCGTTTTCGTTCCGGAACGGAAGGGGTTTTCTCCAAAGATATCCACATATTTACAAATGATTCGCTTATCGATTCCCCTTTAGTTTATGTAACCGGTGAGAGCGCGGGATGTATGTTTTTTGCCGGAGATATTCAGCACGACACCACCTGGCAAGGCTGTGTAAGGCTGATCGGAAACGTTACCATTAAGGATCAGGTGAAGCTCTCCATTAAACCCGGAACAAGAATCATCACGGAAGGACCATACGAAATACTAGTCGAAAGAGGAAGTATTTATGCTGCAGGAAACAAAAACCAAAAGATTACATTTACAGGCAAACCTATTATAAATGAGGGTGACACAACGTTTGCAACATGGAGAGGTATTCGGGTAAACAGCACTTTGGTCGGGGATGATACATTATTCTTTGAACACTGTATTATACAAAATGGTATGAAAGAGGTCGGAGGCGGTGGCGCAATTTGCCTGGATGATGTGTATTTCCCGGGGAAAACAACTATTTCGAATTGTATTTTCAGAGACAATAAAGCTTCCAACGGTGGTGCCATATTTAAATCATGGGGATCAGAATACGACCTCGTAATAATAAATTCAGTTTTCGAAAATAATTCCGCCAGCGAAGAGGGTGGAGCAATGTATTTTCACTGGACCGGGCAATCCTATCCTGCAACCATGATCAATTTGTTGTTTCTGAACAACAAAAGCGCGCCGGGGAATACCAGTGCTGTATATGGCAGTAATTGGGATAAATACACGAATTGTTCATTTGTAAATAACCCATATCCCCCGCTCACAGGTGGCTCACCTTTTATAACTAACTGTTTGTTCTGGCCTTCGGATTTCAGTTACCAGTTTCTGATGTGGCCTATTCTTTCCTACAACAACGAAGGAATGGCTTACCCTGATTTTGTAGATACATCAAGTTTTAATTACAGGCTCAAACCTACTTCCAATTGTTACAATGCAGGCAATCCCGATACAGCATCATACCTGTTACCCTTGTTTGATCTTGATGGTCGTCCGCGTATTGCTGATGGCAGGGTGGATATTGGTTGTTATGAGTATCAACAGCCGATTCCTGCTGCAATTTCTGTCACTCCTTATGCCTACGAATTTTACTCAAAAGTTGGTCAGCCAAAGTATGACAAGAGCCTGTTAATTAAAAATACAGGAGGAGAAACGCTTAGTATTGATTCTGTATCCCTTCCTGAAGGATTTGCTTTCCGCAACAGGTTTGGAGAATGGGAAAATCCGCTCAGTGAACTGGATATAAATATTTATGATAGTTGCTACCTCGAACTGCGGTTTCTTCCAACTGAAAACAGAACCTACCCGGGCAATATCATATTTTATAGCAACGATCCGTCAAACAATATAGTCAGCATTCCGGTTACCGGACACGCCAGTGCGGATGGGAAGGATGATACGGCGAACAATGGAGTTAGTCCGATGGTTTACCCGGTTCCATCCGATGGTCTAGTGAACATATCGGAGCTGAATGGCGTTACCCTTGTGGAAATTTATGATCTGAACGGAAGGCAGGTATTTACTGCGTTGATGAATGCAGGTCAGGAAAGCATAACAATTGATCTGAGCCAACAACCCGGAGGTATATATACGGCGAAGCTTTACAGCGATAAAGCCGCTATTTACAGGAAAATTATTCTGAACTAAAGTTAATACCTCATTTGTAACTACTCCACCGTAACCGATTTAGCCAGATTCCTCGGCTGATCGACATTACAGCCGCGAAGCAGTGCTATGTGGTAGGAGAGGAGCTGAAGCGGAATAGTAGCAAGCAATGGAACCAGCATTTCGTCGCATTCGGGTATTTCGATGCAGTAATCGGCAAGTTCGCGCACCTGTTCGTCGCCTTCGGATACAATAGCAATGATTTTTCCTTTACGGGCTTTTACTTCCATAATATTGCTCACCACTTTTTCATATTGTCCTTTACGGGTAGCAATAACAACTACCGGCATTTCTTCGTCGATCAAAGCAATAGGTCCGTGCTTCATTTCAGCTGCCGGGTAACCTTCGGCATGTATGTACGAAATTTCTTTCAGTTTAAGAGACCCTTCCAGCGCAACCGGGAAATTAATGCCACGGCCCAGATAGAGTGCGTTTGGCGCATCTTTGAAAATTTTGGCAATTTCCTTTACCTGGTCGTTGCATTTCAGGGTTTTTTCAATTTTTTCGGGTATGGTGCTGAATTCGTGCAACATGCGGAAATAACGCGATGCCGATATGGTGCCTTTTTTCTCGGCAAGCATCAGTGCAAGCAGGGTTAGAATAGTAACCTGCGAGGTAAAAGCTTTGGTGGATGCAACGCCGATTTCGGGACCTGCATGTGTATATGAACCTGCGTGTGTGGCCCGGGGAATGGAGGAGCCGACAACATTGCATATTCCTATGATGGTTGCGCCTTTCGATTTGGCCATTTCGATGGCTGCCAGCGTGTCGGCAGTTTCGCCCGACTGCGAAATGGCAATAACAATATCATCTTCGTAAATCAACGGATTCCGGTACCGGAATTCTGATGCATATTCCACTTCAACCGGAATTCTGGCCAATTCTTCAATCAGGTATTCTCCCACAATGCCTGCATGCCACGATGTTCCGCAACCTACAATTATTATGCGACGGGCAGCCAGAAACTTACGCAGGTAATCCTGAATACCGCCTAAAACTATTATTCCCTGATCCATATGTAATCGCCCGCGCATACTGTCTTTTACAGTCCGCGACTGCTCATAAATTTCTTTGAGCATAAAATGATCGAAGCCGCCTTTTTCGAGGGCGCTCAGGTTAATTTCGAGCGTTTGAACGTAAGGGGTTTTTTCGATATCGGCTATGGTGCGGATTTTCAGTCCTTCGGCCAGGCTGAGGGTAATAACTTCTTCGTCGCCGGGATACACTACCTGTCGTGTAAATTCAACAATAGGAGCAGCGTCAGAAGCAATAAAATATTCGTCTTCACCAATTCCAACAACCATTGGGCTGCCTTTGCGGGCGGCAATCAAAAGGTCCGGTTCATCCTGCGAAACAATTACAATAGCATAAGCTCCTGTAACCTGGGTAAGGGCTATCCGCACGGCTTCGGCAAGTTTTTGCTTTTCGTGCGACATAATGTCCTCAATAAGATACATCAGTACTTCAGTATCGGTATCGCTGCGAAATACATATCCCCGTTGCTGCAATTCCTGTTTCAGGATGCTGTAATTCTCAATAATACCGTTGTGTATTATTGCCATGGTTTCGTTTGACGAATAATGCGGGTGAGCATTCATATCGTTTGGTTCGCCATGTGTAGCCCAACGGGTATGAGCTATCCCTATTGTGGCGGTAACTTCGGCACCTTCGAGCAGTTGCTCAAGGTCATTTACTTTTCCTTTGGTTTTAAAAACTTTAAGGGAGCCATTAAGCAATGCAACTCCGGCACTATCGTATCCTCTGTATTCTAAACGGTGAAGTCCGCTGAGTAAAATCGGGCATGCTTGTTTTTTTCCAATGTATCCTACAATTCCGCACATAATTTTTTAATAAAGGGTTGATCCACTTTTAATCAAATAGTGATAACTTATTAAAGCGTTTTATTTATTGATAACACAAAAATACTAAATGTTGCAATACAGTTGAG
>CAZOXJ010000175.1:0-2430 GCA_964583325.1 uncultured Lentimicrobiaceae bacterium | reverse complement strand
ACTACTTAACCCTTGAATAGCGCAGGTAAAGTTTCAGGTCGGATTGTGGTGATGACGTGCCGTTTAAAACCAGGCGTGTACCTACATACGAAGCACTGGGAATAATAAGGTGTAACCCGTTATCATTTGCTTTACCGGTCAGCACCTGTTGAATATGCCGTGTGAGCCTGAAGCGATACGAATTACTGCTGGCATTGTAATACCCGTCAAAATAGGTTTCGCCTTCACCTTCGTCGGCAATAGCAAAAGGACTTGTAGTGCCACCTTCGCCAACTCCACGCACTGTAATTGTTGAGGGATTGGTAAAAACATCCGAAACGGAAGCATTACCTAAAATAAGCTGAGCATCGTTTATTAATACTTTTTCCGATTCGAACCATTTTGAGAGATAAGGAAATTCGAGTTTTATTTTTATACCTCCCATACCTTGTGCAAAAAGGAATTGCTGGCCTAATGAAATATTTCCTTCAAGTTGTTGTTTCAGCATAGGAATCGCTTCGGCATATCCATGGTGATTATAATTCTGGAACATGGAACAGGCTGAAGAAATTGCAAAGCTATAGTTAAGCGTGTCTTCTGTATTATGGTAATACATCACAATCCTGCTGTAATCGGAAGGCATACTGAAGGTGATAATCGAACCTTTACCCTGCATGTTTTGTGGTTCTGCCACAACGCATATCCCTTTGAAAAATTTTACAAACTCAGTATTATTATTGAGGTAGGTGGTGTCTTCAGCATTCAGGATGTAGTTTCCAAAATTCTCATTTATAGGAATGCGCAGAAATGGAGCATGTTTACTTCCATCGTAAAAAGAGCTGTCACTGGGCTTTGGCTGAAATGTTATTTCCCCTAAAGGATTTGCCTCATCGTAGCTTAATGTTTTATTGGAATAATAGTTCAGTGAGTCAACAATACCCTCGGTTAGGGCATAAACCCGAAATGTCATATTGCTGAGCGTATCCCCGTATGAGCTTTTGTAAGGGAGGTAAAAATAGGCCGAATCAAAAACAGGATCGGTTCCAAACCGCACTCGCGTAGTTGTAATGAAAACCTGGCTGTAGAAATTAGCAGTGGTACGGCCGAAAATAGGGTCGTACATGCTGCCGATTTGCGCATAAGTGAGGTTGCTTGTCAGCACTGAGTCTTCAGGTATTGAATACGCGTTTATCTGCACAGTGTCAGTATATCCCATGCTGAGCAAATCAAGGGGATCGAGCAGATCAAGGCCGATAGGCGAAAGTTCTTTGGTACACGATGAGAGTATCAGGGATAGCAGTGCTGCAAATGTTAACTGACGGAGAAAGACTAGCCTTTTCAAAGATTATATTTTTTTAAATTATTGTAAGTGACAGGACAGGAAATGTATTTATTTACTCTGTAAAACCTTTTCGTAGAAATCGTTATACACAGAGATGTAGTTGTCTTCGCTCTGGAGAGGGAGAACAAGTTTGCCTGATTGTTCGATATATTCGGCCAGTTCGGCGTTAATCTGCTGGCTTGCAATAATTACTCCGTCGGCCAGATCAACGGAAGCTTTCATCAGGCTCACGAAATCGGGTTTCTTAAAGTGTTTGAGGTCTTTTAGCGCAATATTTTCGTGCTTCAGCTTTGCCTGCAAATTGGCATGTAAAGGCTCGGTAAAATCATCATCGTATATCGACAAAACTACCTTAGATCCTGAAAATAAAGGATTTTCGTGATAAACTTTTTTAACGTAGAGAGGAGTAAGTGCCGACATCCAGCCATGGCAATGAACAATATCAGGGCTCCAGCCAAGTTTTTTTACTGTTTCCAGAACACCGCGCGCAAAGAAAATGGCCCGCTCGTCGTTATCTTCGAAAAATGCATTGTTCTTATCGCGGTATACGTATTTACGATGGAAATAGTCTTCGTTGTCAATAAAATATATCTGCATCCTTGCTTGCTGAATGGACGCAACTTTGATAATAAGTGAGTGGTCGGTATCGTCAATGATCAGGTTCATACCCGAAAGACGAATTACTTCATGAAGCTGGTTTCTGCGTTCGTTAATGTTGCCAAAACGTGGCATGAAAGTCCGGATTTCACGTCCTCTTTCCTGGATTCCTTGCGGTAAATGCCTTGAAATCAGTCCCATAGGACTGTCTTTCATAAAAGGGGTAATATCCTGTGTTACAAATAGAATTTTTGTTTTCTCCATGGTAAGCAACTCACTTGATTGGGAATGCAAAGTTAGTAAAATTATTGGTACTGAACCAATAACAGCCATAGTGCTATTCCATTAATTTGAATTGATCCTTAAAGCTCTTTCCCTTTCAGAAAGTGGGAAATGACTGCGAAAGATGAGTCGAAAGGCCTGTTAGCGGAGCTTTTGAGCAATTTTTCCGGCAATTTCTTTTCCACTGTTAATATTTCATAAATCGGTATTCATTGTATTTTTTAATTGTA
>CAZOXJ010000174.1:6680-8116 GCA_964583325.1 uncultured Lentimicrobiaceae bacterium | reverse complement strand
CTTTCGTCAAATTCATTCATTACCTGCTGATTTTCTGATTGTTAAAAATTAATGTACTGAGTTGCGCCGGTTCAAAAAATTCGTTTGCCAGATCAGAAATTTCGGAAGAGGTAATCGAATCAATTTTACGGTATATCTCCTCAACCGGATCAACTTTACCATAAACCAGCATATTTTTACCCATGGCCAGCATTTCATTCTGATGCGATTCGAGCGAAATGGCCAACTGCCCTTTGAGTTGTTTTTGCGCGGTATGCAATTGCGTTGGCGAAAGCCGCACTTCTCTCAGTTTCTTTAATTCACTATGAATCAAATCTATAGCTTTAGGCATCAGGGTATCGTCAGTACCACAATAAATACTGAACAAACCGGTATCCGAAAAAGGCTGATAATTCGATTCGAGGTTATAGGCAATCCCGTTACGTTCGCGGAGGGTAATATTGAGCCGCGAATTCATTGCCGGTCCGCCCAGGATATTATTGAGCAGTGCCATAGAATACCTGCGTTCGTCGTGCGCGCTGCAAGCAATATTACCGATTACGGCATGTGCCTGGTGGCGGGAATATTTAAGGGTTGTGTTGGAAGGACTATATGATGCGAAAGGCGTTCGATGTATTTGTGTAATGTTTGAAACTTCCCCCGCGAAATACTTTCCGGCAACAGCCACAGCCGTTTTCAGCGGGATACTGGCAACCGAAGTGATTACAATCCGCGAAGTGATATAATTTGCATCCCTGAAACCTATGATATCATCGCGTGTAAAACGTTTCAGTTTAGCCTGGGTGCCAAGGATATTTCGTCCGAGGGGATGATCCCTGAAAATTATTTCATCGAATTCGTCGTGTATCCATTCGGCGGGGTTATCCTTGTAAGAATTTATCTCGTCGAGCACAACAGCTTTTTCCTTTTCTATCTCTTTTTCAGGAAAAACGGAATGAAAAACAATATCGGCAAGCAATTCGGCGGCACGCTGGTAATAACGACCCTGGATGGAAGCATATACGCTTGTATCTTCTTTGGTAGTAAAAGCATTGAGATCGGCACCCACGTTTTCGAGGCGGCTGAGCACCTGGTAATTGCTGCGCTTTTGGGTGCCTTTAAAAATAAGATGTTCGATAAAATGTGCCATTCCCTGTTGTTCGGGCAATTCATCGCGTGAGCCGGCATTAATAATTACACCGATATGAGCCACACCTCCGCGTTGCTGCCTGTGAACAAGTCGTATTCCATTTGAAAATTCGTGGTATTGGTATGGAGGCATTGGGAGGGTTTGGGGTTTAGGGTTTGGGGTTTGGAGAGTTCAATGTTCAATGCTGCGCGTTCAAGGGTTTAAGCTCGAAGGGTTCAGGTTTAGATGGGTTTCTGGTTTCAAGTTTCTGGTTTCTGGTTTCAGTTAACGAAGGAAACTCTTCAAACAATTCAAACTCTTCAAACCC
>CAZOXJ010000174.1:4528-6580 GCA_964583325.1 uncultured Lentimicrobiaceae bacterium | reverse complement strand
TTCAAACCTTACTTCAACTCCATTTCCGCCGGATACTTTTCGTCGAAAAACACCCAGAAAAGAGGCTTGTAACCGCGCAACTCGCCTGTTTCGGAGTGGCGTTCGGCAAGGGGACAGATTCCGGAAACTTTTTTGGTAAATACCAGTGTTTTTTCATCCATCTGCCATTCTTCCAGGAAACGCAGTTTTGTAATATCGGCAAGCCTGATTTCGCTCACCAGCACGGTATCTACCAGGTCGTAAGGCGGCGTTGACCGTTCGACACTTACAGTATCAATCCTTTTCATCATCAATTTGATTTCATCCGCAGCAAAAGGTTTATAGCTTAGAAAATCATATGCTTTAACCTTACCTTCCGTTACCTGGCTCATAATATCTTTCACCAGCTTTTCGCGGTTGCTTCCTTCAATATTCTGAACCCACCAGTCCATGTCAGGATCGGCATTGCGGATAAATACATCATATTGAATACGTTTTGTAACCAGCTTGTTACCAGAGTTTTCGCCATTGCGGCACGAAGGGGCCAACGCGGCAACTGTTAAAATCAATATTAAAAATGTTATTTTCTTCATGTTTCGATTTTTATTTGTGCAAAAGTATCAAATTTGCAGTATAACGACATTGCATTATGATTAGTATCAAAAAACCAACTCTTGTTTTAAATAGCGGTATTTGCCACGAAAACATCAGGGCGATGGCAACCAAAGCAGCTGAAAGCGGAGTTATTTTCAGACCTCATTTTAAGACACATCAGTCGGCAGCAATCGGTGATTGGTTTCGTGCGGAAGGAGTTACGGCAATAACAGTTTCGTCAGTTGGCATGGCACAGTATTTTGCGGCTCATGGTTGGAATGATATAACCGTTGCATTTCCTGTTAACCTGCTCGAAATTGACGAAATCAACCTTTTAGCAGCCGATATTCAACTCAACCTGCTGATTGAATCGGTGGAAACAGCTTGCTTTCTTTCTTCAGAGCTCAAAACTTCCTGTGGCTATTTTATTAAAATTGATACCGGATATCACCGCACCGGCATTGCAGTTTCGAATACCGCTCTGATTGATGCTGTTATGAAAAATGCAGATTCAAACCTGTTGAATTTCAAAGGTTTTTTAACTCATAGCGGAAACGCATATCACGCTAAAGATCAGGATGAACTGAAACGAATTCAGCAATTTACTGCCGAAAATCTGCTTCGGCTTAAAAAGAATTACAAAACACAATTCCCTGATTTACTTATTTCGATTGGCGATACTCCAACTTGCAGTCAACTTCCCATTCCGGAAGGAATTAACGAAATACGTCCGGGTAATTTTGTATTTTTTGATGTTATGCAGTTTGCGCTGGGATCGTGCCGGATTGAAGAGATTGCCGTGGCTTTGGTTTGTCCTGTAGTTGCAATGCATCCTAACAGACAGGAAGCCGTTATTTACGGTGGTGCGGTGCATCTTTCGAAAGAACACACTTTTCTATACCCTGACCCGCAACCCATTTACGGATTGGCAGTTGCGTGGAATCACACTACATGGGAACCCGAACGCCTGCTTGGAAAAGTAAAATCTTTATCGCAGGAACATGGCATCCTTGCCCTGACGCAGGAAGGCTGTAACCTTAAACCAGGTGATCTGGTAGCTATATTACCTGTCCATTCGTGCCTCACCGCCAACCTGATGCGAAACTATGTAACAGAAAACGGGGTTGTAATTAATAGTATGAATCAGTGATTTATGAGGTACGACTTACGAGCTACGATTTACGACTGGAGAATTTTAAACTTTGCACTTTGAATAACTTCTCTTTGCCATTTTATTTAAACCACTAAGGCACTAAGAGCACAAAGTTTCACAAAGAGATACTATTTTGGATTTACGATTTACTAAGTACGATTCAAAAAGTAGGATTTGGGTTTTGGTTCTTGGTATTTGGATCTTGGAATTTGGACCTTGGAATTTGGGACTTGGAATTTGGGACTTGGAATTTGGGACTTGGAATTTGGGACTTGGAATTTGGATCTTGGATTTTGACAAATCAATCCGTTAATTCCGATCCTGGC
>CAZOXJ010000174.1:0-4428 GCA_964583325.1 uncultured Lentimicrobiaceae bacterium | reverse complement strand
CTTGGAATTTGGATCTTGGATTTTGACAAATCAATCCGTTAATTCCGATCCTGGCCTCATTACTACGCCCGAATTGCTGCGTCCGTTAATAACCATGGTTAAAGGTTCTTTAAAACGTACGTGGCGAATGAGATCATCTTCGTATTCGGCAGGCAGGCTATCGAGGTAATCAACATCGAAAAAGCCATCTTTAATATACGGATGAATGGTAAAATAGCCTACGCGGAAAGAAGTCAGGTTCTGAAAAAAATGGGTTCCCTGGCTGGGATCGATGCGGTAGTTTTCGAGCCCTGACTCAACAATAAGTCTTGCCGCAGCTATCTGAGGCCATTTTACAGGAATGCCAAGCCACGGATCGCTTGATCCCCAGCGACCGGGCCCGACCAGTATATAATGTTTATGTTCAGCCAGAAAAATATCGTTGAGTGCTGCAATACGAAGCACAACATCCGTGTTTCGCGATGGATCGAACGTAGCCGTTTTTACATAAATAATGTCATGCAGATCACTAACAGTGCCATTTCCAAGAGCGGAATGAGAATATAGGATTGTATTTTCATAAGGAATATCTTCAATTTTAACATCCACTCTTTCCTTGCTTTCAACTATTGGCCTTATTTGCAACAGACTGAAGACTGCCGGCTGTCCTTTAGGTTTATTTAATTCGACAGCGAATTCAATTTCAATTGGTTTCCCGATTTCGCGCTGGCCCATTTCGAGGCATAAGGAAAGAATTTTCGATAATGGAAAAGTATTGTGATTCAATATATTGGCAAAAGTTGCAACCCGCTTCCCGTCGTGCAAAATACCTTCCCTGATGGTATGATTTTCAAAATCAAATGTGGAAACCATGTCCTTGAACGAGCTATCTTCCGCGGCAACTTCGAGTTTCAGTCTTTTCAGATTCACGCTATCATCAACCGAAGGCCTGAAACTATATGGGTCCATATCAAGCGCATAAAAGTATTTTTGCGTTTCGCGCAAGGTCATTTCTGCCGACGACAGTTGCATGATTTTTTGTGGATATTTAGGCGAAAACCTGATGGAAACGCCTCCGTCAACAATATATTTTCCTAAACCCATGGCTATACTGGCAATTCCGTCTTCGGATTTTTCGGGCGCAATAGGATAAAAATTGATTGATCGTGCCACGCCGGAAAAAGAAGGATAAAAGCGATCTTCGTATTGCGTACCCGTAACATGCTGCAATACAACAGCCATTTTTTCCTGGTCGATTACATTGCTGGTAGCGGCCATATAGGCTTTACTGTCGTGAAAGAAAACCGAAGCATAAACGCTTTTTATCGCATTGCTTACAAGTTCGAGCGTAAATCTGTCGTCATCAGGCATTACCGGCACCATGTATGTAGAATACACTCCGGCAAATGGCTGATAATGTGAGTCTTCGAGCAAACTAGACGAACGTACGGCGATTGGCTTTTTCCCGAGATGTATAAATTTCAGAAGATCATCGTGAAGCCTTAGGGGTAAACGAGCATTTACAAAATTGATGAGAATCTCTGAGTCGCTCAGATCGGAAAGTCCGACTTTATACAAATCATTATCCTCCATGAATTCGTCAAAAATATCAGTACATAGCACTACCGTTTGCGGAATATTGATAATCACATCATTAAACCTGTCGAAGAGCCTGTTGCGATTCACAATAGCATCGAGAAAAGCAAGTCCGCGGGCTTTACCACCAATGGAGCCATCGCCGATACGGGTGAAACTAATATATTCGTCGAAGGTTTCGCGATCGAACTGCGCAATAATTCCCCTCGCTTTGTTAAGCCTGTAACCGGCGATAGACTCGAAAATAAACCTGCGGATATCATCGAGATCGGTAAAATCGCCGGGCCGGACATCCCTGAAAAACTCTGCCAGAGGGAAAAGAGCCCTGGCAAATAACCATCTTGTTAAATGATTTCTATAAATATGATACTCCAGGGAAGCATCGGGAACCTGAAAAATACGTTTCTGCAAGGCTTTCAAATCAGGAGCACGCATAATTTCCCTGTGTGTTTCGGGATCGACAAATACAAAATCGCCAAAAGCAAAATACTCCATCATAAAGTTCCGGAGCTCAATGGCCATAGTTTTGGAGTATTTGTTTATAAACCCAACACCAAGGTTATTGGCAACTCTTTGGTATTTTACATCCGATGATTGTAGCACGAAAGGCAGGAAATCCGTTTTCGAACGCACATAATTCAGTAACCTGAAACCAGCTTCCGGATCATCATGACCGCCACGCTTATAATTGATATCGGAGATAATCCCTAACAGGTTTTTTTCATATTTATCAAATAAACGGATGGCTTCTTCGTATGTAGTCGCCATTAAAAGCTTTGGTCGGCCCCGTTTCCGCATCATACGCTGATGCTCATTGAGGCCTTCGGTCATAAATGAGTTAGTCTGCTGAAAAATGATCTTATAAATATTAGGCAGATAACTCGAATAAAAACGGATGGAATCCTCAACCAGGAGCACGACCTGAACACCAACTTCAAGCGCATCATGCTCAACATTCATTTTATCCTCAAGAAGTTTGATGATAGCCAGTAACAAATCAGGATTTCCTAACCAGCTGAAAACATAGTCGATAATACTCAGGTCTTCGTTCGAAAGCTTTAAGGTAACCTCACGCGAAAACGGGGTAAGGACTACGATAGGAATTGTCGGATAATTATGTTTAACATGCTTGGCAAGGTCGAAAGAATCAATGTCTTCGAGCGTAAGCATACAAATAACAAGATCAATTTTATCACTTTCGAGTACATCAAGAGCCTGCTCTTCGGAAGGAACCTGGATAAATTCGGGCGGATTGCTGAGGTTCAGCGAGGTATATTCATTAAAAATATGTTCATCAATACGTCCATCGCTCTCCAGAATAAAAGCATCATAATTGCTGGCTATAAGCAGCACTTTGTGTATCCGCTTGCGCATCAGCTTGATAAAAGGCGTGTCGTCAAAATAATATTTGCGCGAAACCTGGGCTATCTGAGGATTTAACATGAAATCAGTTTAGAAGAACAAAAATAGAGATTTATGACTGGATGGGCAAATTTGAGTAAAGGGATTGGGAGTTGGGGTTTAGGGTTTAGCTGCGCTGAGCTCGCTTCGCTCGGTTGAAGGGTTTCGGGTTTTGGAGCTTGGTATTTGGGTTTTGGAATTTGGCGCTTGGAATTTGGATCTTGGAATTTGGAGCTTGGAATTTTAATGCAGTCTAAATCCTGTTAGTGCTAAAAACGATATCTTTGACGTTTTAAACAGGAATATCAGATTATGAATTTTGATTTTGACAGAATAATTGAGCGCAAAGGCAGCTCTTGCATCAAATACGATGGAACAGGCAAATTTCTTGGAGCCGATGATGTGTTGCCGATGTGGGTGGCCGATATGGATTTCCTAACTCCTGAATACATTACCGAAGCAATTATAAAACGTGCCAACCACGGGGTTTTTGGTTACCCTTTACGGGAAGAAAGTTATTTCACTTCCCTTATGGCTTGGTTGCAACGCCGCCATCAGTGGAAAGTTGAACGCGAATGGATAAGTTTCTGTCCGGGAGTTGTACCTGCAGTTAACCTGGCGGTACTTGCTTACACTGAGCCTGGCGATATGATTATTACCCAGCCGCCGGTTTATTTCCCTTTCTTCACAGCTGTTACCGACCAGAAAAGGACTTTGGTTTACAACAAATTAGTAATGCAAAACGGCAGGCTTTGCATGGATTTCAAAAATCTGGAATCGCTGGCAAAAAATGGAGCTAAAATGCTTATCCTTTCCAATCCTCACAATCCGGGTGGCAGCGTTTGGACTCACAGCGAACTTATACAGATGGCTGAAATATGCCTGAAATATAATGTACTAATCATCTCCGACGAAATTCACTGCGACCTGGTTTACGAACAATATAAACACATTCCTGTTGCAGGACTTTCGCATGAAATAAGCATGCAAACCATTACCACCGTTGCGCCAAGTAAAACATTTAACCTGTCCGGACTGGCAACATCCTCGGTAATTATCGAAAATGACAGTCTGCGCCGCAAATTCAACGCTCAGCTGGATCACCTGCATATTGGCGGTGGAAATATTTTCGGCAATATCGCCTCGGAAGAAGCTTACCTGCATGGCGACGAGTACGTGGATGAACTCATGAAATACCTTTCCGGAAATATAGAATTGCTGGAAGATTTTGCGCTCAAACATCTGCCGAAAATTAAAGTTATAAAGCCTGAATCCACATTCCTTGTCTGGCTCGACTGCAGCGCAATGGAACTTCCGGATGAAGAACTTAACCAGTTTTTCCTTACGGAAGCAAAAGTCGGATTTAATCCAGGAATAATGTTTGGCCCCGGCGGTGAAGGGTTTATGCGAATTAATATCGGCTGCCCGAGAGCAACTTTAGTTCAGGCCCTT
>CAZOXJ010000173.1:0-8158 GCA_964583325.1 uncultured Lentimicrobiaceae bacterium | reverse complement strand
ATAAGCAATTATCTTAAAAACAGAACATTAAGCGAATTTGACTTGCGCGAGTTCCGCGATTTATTCGGGCAACTGGAGGATTTGAACAACAAGTACAAAAAGCAGACAGAGGGAAATTCTGACGAATGGAACCAAATTTTTGATCTGATTGAGGCTTTGCGTTATGCCAGTCAGATGGAAGCCTTCCGTTCCATTGGAGAGGAATACAGAAAACGACTGATTGAAGTTAAGAAAAAGCAATTTCTGAGCGATTTCCTTCAGAAGAATCCCGGCATTCAGCACAAAGCAGGGGTTCCGATTGGTGGTACATTTATTATTGTATATCACGATGACCCTACTCCATTGCGGCTGCAGGCACCGATAAGAACCGCGCTGAGTTCCTTATCTGCAAATTTCAGTGTCTCAGGCATCGAAAAGGAAAGATCTGAAACTTTAACGAAAGCATTCGAACGGCTGCAGATAAAAGATGAAAACGCAGATTTAGATCCCGACATAAGGATGATTATTAATGAAATGTCGAGGAGTATTGCCCGTCCGGGTTTTGACCGGGTAAAAGGGATACGCGAAAAATCGGTTGAGAAAATTATTGCGGAAACGGTAAACGAATTTGCTGACGGTACAGTAATTGCTGACTTCTACCTCCCATACATATGCTGTTCCGACTGCTCGCCAATTCAGTATATTTTCCCGAAAGACCCTGTTACATTTACCACTCGTATTGAATGTACCAATCCTGAAAACGAAGCTAAAGTTGTGGTTTCGCCGGTTGGAGGGACAGAGCCTTATAAAATTAAAATCAATAACGAAGATTTTACTACCCTGAAACCTGATTTCCTTCTTGCTGCCGGAAAATACTCCTTTACGCTGATGGATTCGGAAGGTACTTTAACAGATGTGCAGCAAATCGAAATTCCAGCCAATCTTACGCTTGGTGAGCCTAATTTCGATTGCACCGGCGACAACAATCAATACGTTGCCGTAATTAATATTTCCGGTGGCATTCCGCCCTATTCGGCAAATATCGGAAGTATTATAAATGAAAAAACTTTCTTCGCCAGCGGACTTCCCGGCAATACGGATATTGAAATTGTAATTACCGACAGCCGGAAATGTTCTGTAAAAACAAGTATTAACCACTCATGTGTTTCTGATCTGGCTTTCACAGCAGAAGTAGGCTGCACTTCGCCGAAAAACCTGGCACGGGTCGAAATTGTCACATCCGGTGGCGTTGAACCTTTTGAAATACAGGTTGATAACGAGCCATTTATCCTCCTCGAAGGACAGCTGAATTTATCTCCGGGCAATCACGCTCTAACTGTCCGCGATTCATCCGGAGCAACAGCCAGCCAGCAAATCACAATTCCTGAAACTGTTGCATTAACAATAACTGAATTTATCTGTGATAACGAAAAAAACAGCTACCAGGCCCGGATTCAGGTAAGCGGAGGCACAGCACCTTATATTTCGGACACAGGAAAGCAGGTTTCGGATACCGAATTTATAACCAATCCTATTCCAGGAGGCGAATCCATAACGTTCCAGGTTTTCGACAGTAAAAAATGCAAATCCGCTATTGTTGTGGAGCACACCTGCGAAGAAGAATGTAAGCTGCCTTGCGAAGGTCAGTCGAGGAAATGTGCCTACCGGCTTTGGTTGCAGCCACCTGCCAAAGGTTCTGCTTACAGGAGTTACAATCCGCTGAAGGAAGTAAAACTACGATTCAACGGCATCGACTTCAATCTTCCGCAAATGTCGCAAATCTCAGCCGAAGAGCTGAACAATGATTTTGAAGGAGCAATGGCGAAAACGATCGGTATACTGAATGAAGAAATTCAAAAAGCGTTAATTCAGAAATTCGGAGATGAGGGTAAAAACAGGCTTGTACTCTCTTATGAACCTACAAAAGATGATCCGTTTGCCGTGCTTTGGATCGAGCATTTCGTTTGCGAAACTTTTAATATCGAATTTGCGTTCAACCAGGCTAAGCCTTCGCCTGCCTTTGCTTTGCAATTTAATTATACGAACGAAACGGACGCAAATGGCAATGTTTTTGACGGAACCATTACCACCAACATCGAACTGAATGGCAAGCAAACACTTGTTCCCGCATTCGATTGCCGCGAAAGAAACCAGTGTACAGGAAGTGAATTTGTGAAACTTTGCACTGACAATACACTTAAACCCGACTTTATAATAGAAAGAAGCGGCGACATCTCATTTATTTTCCAGAGTACGACAAAAAATAAAAAACTCACGGCCTGGGTTTGGGATGTTTTAAATACTCCTGCCAACGAGCCTTACTTTCAGGGCGAAAAGGTTGAAGCAATTATCCGAAAACCAACCGGCGTAGTGCGGCTCACCGTAATAAACGAATCCGGATGCTTTGCATTCATTGATAAAGAGTTCCAGGTATGACACATTTTATCCGGCAACAATTTCTACATGTAAATCTGCAGGGGTCTGAATCCGAAGGACTTGCGCTGCAGCAGCGTTTGCCGGAACTGTATTACACAAAACTGCTGCCGGCTATTGAAAAGGCGCTTGATCAATGCGCAATTCCCGGCAAATTACTGGTTATAAATAAGCTGGAGTTAGATATTGGTAACGTTGATCTTTCAAAGATTGATCAGGAACTGGCTGATGATATTGCAGAAAAATTAGTTCAGCAAATTCAAAATGAATTAATTAAAACCTCGTCAGCAAATGCAGATCCCGAAAAGGAAATTTTCTACACTGAGTTACAGGAAAACCTGTGGGAAGTATTTATTTACTTCCTGAAGAACGGATTTCTCCCATGGAATTATAGAATACCTGCCAGTAAAACGTTGGAAGAAGTAATTGCTGAATTCTGGATCGAAGATTCCAGTCTGAAAAGTAAACCTGTACCTATAGCAAGAATTTCTTCTGCTTTAAATTCGACAATTCCGGCGCGAAGGCTTGTGCTGCAGTTTTCGAAGCCATTTGTTAAAATGCTACTCGAAGAAATTGCAGAAGGAAGTTCAAAGACAGCTGTAAACCTGATTGCCGATCTTAAATCCATACCCTTATCCACAGATGAGTTTAATCTGGTTAAAAGTATGATTCTGGAAAAATCGGTAATGCAGGTTTCTCTGGAAGGAGGAATTTCGAAAGACGAAATCTCGAAACAGGTTTTGGAAGAACTACGGTACAAAACAGATTTGTTTTTAAAGATTTCCGGCGTTTTCGAACACACCTGGCTTGATATAAAATCACCTGAAATCAAGCCATTTACTTACCAGCGAACAACTACCGAAGAATCAGCAGTTGCTGAAACCAAAGAGGGTATTTTTATTGAGAATGCGGGTCTGATCCTCCTCCACCCTTTCCTGCCCCGTTTTTTTGAAGGATTAGGCATTGCAGAAGAGTCACGGATTATTCAGCCTGAAAAAGCATTGGCATTGCTCCATTATCTTACAACCGGCTCAACAAAAACACCTGAATATGAACTGGTCCTGCCAAAAATACTTTGCAACATCCCTATTTCAACACCGATATCGTCAGAAATAGAAATTACAGGAGCTGAAACGGACGAGACTTCGGCTTTGCTTGATGCAGTGATTAAACATTGGGATGCACTCCGAAATACATCACAGGATGGATTGAGGGGAACTTTCCTGTTAAGATCGGGAAAGCTTTCGCTTAAAAATGACGGCGACTGGCTTTTACAGGTTGAACCCCGCACTTTTGATATACTTCTGGATCAGTTACCCTGGGGCATTACAATGGTTAAACTTCCGTGGATGGAAAAAATGATTTGGGTTGAATGGAGAGGGTGAATTGGGGGTTAGGATTTTGGGGTTAGGATTTAGGGAGGTGTGAGATTGGATTTGTGATTTGTGATGAGGGATTTGGAATTTGGGACTTGTGATTTGGGACTTGTGATTTGGGACTTGTGATTTGGGACTTGTGATTTTCAATGTAGGATTTGGGACTTGGGATTTAGGTTTTGGAATTTGGGACTTGGAATTTGGGACTTGGAATTTGGTATTTGGAATTTGGGACTTGGAATTTGGGACTTGGAATTTGGTATTTGGGTCTTAAACAATACAGAACAATGAAAACAACTGCTGAAAAATCTGTTCACACTACACCTGCTGCTGATCATCAGAAGCGGACGCAGCCTTTTTTTGCAAAGGCTGAAGGTGAAAGATTTTTTGCACCGGTGAAGCAAACTGCACCTTCATCTGTTCAGACTAAACTTAATGTAAACAAACCCGGCGATAAATTTGAACAGGAAGCTGACAGCACTGCCGAAAAAGTAATGCGAATGCCTGCTGTCGGCAGTAAAGGAATAACGCCTTCGTCGGGTGAGGACAAGAAAATTCAACGAAAAGAAACCGGATCAGCAGAAAATGAAGAGCGTTCAGAAACCGGTAACAGAGATTCAGGCATTTCGGCAACTCCGGAAACGGAATCCGCAATCCGAGCCAGGACTTCCGGTGGTCAGCCATTGCCCGGCGAAACCCGCAATTTTATGGAACCGCGCTTTGGCAATGATTTCAGTAATGTTCGTATCCACACAGACTCAGGATCAGCTCAATTAAATAATCAACTGAATGCTAGAGCGTTTACATATCAGAATCACATCTTTTTCGGGCAAAACCAGTTTCAGCCTCACTCCCCACAAGGACAACATCTCCTGGCTCACGAACTTACACATGTTGTTCAACAAGGTGCATCAAAACCACTAAAAACGCAGTCAACACATCAAACAGATAATGCCGCCGAAACTCTTCAGGCCAAACCTTCACAAACCGGATCACCGGCTATTCAGAGGGGAATTCTAGATGTTATTTCCGCCGGGGCAGGTGCTGTTGCCAGTGTTTTTAACCGTATCGTTTCGAATGTAAGCCGGGCAATCGGAGCAGGAATAAGTGCGGCTACAACCTGGATACAAAATATTGCAGGCCGTATCGGAGCCGGCATAGAAAATACCTGGACATTTATCAGCAATGTAGCAAGCCGAATCGGACAAGGACTGCAGGCTTCATGGAATTTCATTCAGAGTATAGCTTCACGTATCGGGCAAACAGTAACCACCGCCTGGGGCTGGATCCAAAATATTGCCGGCAGAATAGGTATTACCATCACATCAGCATGGTCATGGGTTGAAGGTGTAGCATCAAGGCTAGGCTTAACGAATACTTTAGCATGGTCGTGGGTTCAGGCACTGGCATCACGCATCGGGCATACTCTCACAAATGCATGGAACTGGATCGACGGTGTTGCAACACGAATCGGGATGACACTCACCACTGCCTGGAACTGGATTCAACAGGTAGCTGGCATTATAAAAACAGCCGTTACTTCAGCCTGGAACTGGGTACAAAACATGGCTAACCGCTTAGGAATGATGGCTGACGCAGCATGGAACTGGGTACAAAATATGGCTTCAAGAGTTATGATGGCCGTAACAGCTGCCTGGAACTGGGCTTTATCAATGGCTTCGAGGATAGGAATGGTTATAACTTCAGCCTGGAATTTCATAGTAAATATTGCTACCAGGATAGCTAATACGGTTCTACGGGCCTGGGAACTTGTAAAACAAATGGCATCGCAACTAAGGATGGCAATCACAACTGCCTGGAACTGGGCTGTTGCTATGGCTAACAGAATTGGTCTTATTATCGTTTCGGCCTGGAACCGCATTGTTTCTATCGCAAGGCGAATGGCATCAGCAATTATTTCGGCATGGAGCTGGTTGATCTCTGTTGCAGCGCGAATCGCCAAAACAGTACTTTCAGCATGGAAATGGGTGAAAAAGCTGGCTTTAAGACTAGGTCGGGCCATTGTTGCTGCCTGGAACTGGATTGTAAACATTGCTGTTCGTATTGGCAAAGCAATAGTCCGGGCATTCAATTGGCTTATAAACCTGGCTAAGCGTCTGATGCGAAGCATTGCAGAAGCATGGGACTGGTACCTTCATGCTCCGGATATTGAAATTGAAACAGCAATCAGTGCTCCTGATGGTTCAGGGAAATCGAGAAAAAAAATCGGCGTTGGCGAAAGAGTTACTTTTACCGGCAGCAAAACCGGCGAATGGAAAGCTACAGGAGGAGCGCCGTTAACACAGGCCACCGGGCTAAGTTTCATATGGACCGCTCCGGGCAGAAGTGAGTCAGTAACAATAAGTCTGACTTCCGGAAAATATACCCGTACGATCATTTTAAATGTACTCGAACCTAATGCTATAAAGGCAAAGAAGAAAAATGAAATCGGATTTCCCCGCAGACGGATGGGAGCCGGCATGAAACTTAAATTTCACTATCATCCTAAAACGGTTTCTTTTGGAAATATTGATGCCAAAGAAGTTTCCGGCCCCGACTCAAACCGGAGAGGTTATTTTAAAGATCATCCCGACGATTACCGCCACGATTCAGGCGATACCTTTTTCCCGGTTAACGACAACAACGAAGATTCGGCTACCGATACGGCCTCTATTCAGGGTTATCCTTCCCCATGGAAAGCTGGTGGCTTCGACTGGATTATTCCGAATCACTTTAAATTAAAGACCGAAGCAGGTGATGGAAAGAAATTTACAGATGTAACACAGTCGTTTGTACTTAAAGGAGCTGATGGCACAACACAGGTTCTCAAAGGTGGTGAAACGGTTGAACGCAGTCCGTAACAAACTTTGCTCTGAGTTTATTAATCCCAGGCATCTTCTAATTTAAAACGTTTTAATAAAACTATGAATTCCAACATATTATCTTCAGCATTACTTTATCTTCAAACTGTAATAAACGGAAGATTTGAGAATCCTTCCAATGAAAGTTATTTTAATACCAATTCAAATATCCCTTTCCCGGAGACCGACACATCCTCTTATGCCCGTTTTATTAACCTTCACAAACCAGAACCTAAAGAATACATATTACTTCTGCTCGCTTTGGCGCCTCATGTTCAACCCAATTTTTACAATCAGATCATTGCCCGGCACCTTCCGGAAGGAGGTGATTTCCCCGAATTCGGAGGAGTGAGAGGAAACAACCATCGGGGTATTCTGCCAACAGGCGAAACAGCGCAGTTTGTGCTTGCAGGCGACGATCTGAAGCAGCGACTTGAAGTACAACAATTATTGAGTAGCGAACACTGGTTTGCGAAAAAACATATCCTTTGGCTCGAACAGGTTCAGCAAGGAGAGCCTCTGATGAGCGGCAAACTGGTTCTGGATAAGGAAGTTGTTGAATTGCTTACTGCAGGTGTTATAAGCAAACCGCGCTTCAGCATTGATTTCCCTGCCGAACATATCGAAACCGAAATGGATTGGGACGACCTCGTTCTGCATCCGAAAACATTAAACCAGATCAAAGAAATTGAAAACTGGATTACACACAGCCAAACGCTTTTGCATGACTGGGGAATGAGAAAACGGATCAAACCCGGCTATCGTGCTTTGTTTTATGGTCCGCCTGGTACAGGTAAGACTCTAACAGCCAGTTTACTTGGAAAATATACAGGTAAAGACGTGTTCCGCATTGATTTGTCGCGTGTGGTTAGCAAGTACATAGGAGAAACAGAGAAAAATCTATCGCACCTTTTTGATAAAGCAAGTGACAAAAACTGGATTCTCTTTTTCGATGAAGCAGATGCCCTTTTCGGGAAACGCACCGATATCCGCGATGCCCATGATAAATATGCCAACCAGGAAGTAGCATACCTTCTGCAAAAGATCGAAAATTACAACGGACTTGTAATCCTGGCCACAAACCAGCGTGGCAATATTGACGATGCCTTTGTGAGGCGTTTCCAGGCAATTATCCATTTCCCTATGCCGGGTCCGGCTGAGCGCGAAGGGATATGGAACAAAACTTTTCCAAAACAAATTGAAATTGATCCCGAAATAAACTGGCAACAGATTGCTTCCCGATACGAACTTACAGGTGCAGGAATAATTAATGTAGCCCAGTTTTGTGCCATCGAGGTTCTTGCAGGCAAAAAACACATTCTCAGTCTGAAACAACTGGAAAGTGCAATTATGCGTGAATATGTGAAGGAAGGGAAAGTTGTATAAAAACAGAATTCCTTATTGGCGGATATGAGTAAATTTATTTCCCTCAACGCCTATGAAATTTTGGCAGGATATTATTTTGATGTGCTGTGCAATATTACCATTTGAAGAAAAATTTCTAATAGG
>CAZOXJ010000172.1:6141-8189 GCA_964583325.1 uncultured Lentimicrobiaceae bacterium | reverse complement strand
TTTTCCTCCAATGTTCGCTTGATCCTTTTCACTACTGTTCTTCGTATTTCGAGCTCAACGGGAAGGTTGGGATCCTGGTGCGCAATATTGATGCGTGTTCCGATAATAAAATGGATTTCATCACTGTCGAGCAGCAGGCGCACAATCTGGTCAGCGGGTCCTTTGCCCAATTTTAACCTGGGTGAGTATTTTTTGAGCAAATCCGAAACTTTTCCGAGTGTGAGTATCCCTTCCGTTACCAGGTCAATTCCTTCCATAAACGATACAGGCGGAAGATCAGGATCGTCAAATTCAAAGCTATCGACAATGGGTAATTCCAGCTCACGCGAAACAATATCTCCTGTGGTTGCCCCACAGATAATCTTTTTCCCCTCGAATTGTTTAACTGCGTCACCAAGAGTAACATCATTTTCTTCTTCGTAAGGAGGGCCTGTGCAGAGCAACAGTTTCCTGGGTTCGCGAAAATAAATCACAGCGCAGGAAGTATCGTCCTTCGGATGGTAATTGTCGTTGATATTCGCCATGTTTACAACCTTCGCAGCCAGTTGAGTTGCCGAAATAGTAAGGTCGGCGCTAACGAGCTGAAGCACATATTGCTCAAAGTTTTCGATTCCCCAGCCAAACGGAAATTTCGGGCTTCCCATGCCCGATTGCGGAACGCCATCGGAACAGATCACGATACGGTCTTCCTTCTGATGCCTGAAGTGACAGGTTCGGAGTTCTTTTCCGGCATTTCTTTCGGAATCCATAATAATATATTCCCAGCCCGGATTAATCTGCAAATTGCCACGCAAAACAACGGTTTGAGGATTATCGTATTCCAAAATGCGGGTTTCTCCGTCCATATCAATATCAACAATAGTAAATGTTGAATAGCTCATTTGCCTTTCGCTGCAAACGGGCAAAGTGTTCATAATAATTTCGGCAATCCTGCGCACATCCTTATGCTCTTCGGCAAATTTAAGTGCCATAGTAGCTGTGAGTGTCGAAAGCATACTTGCTTTTACTCCATGCCCCATGCCATCCGAAAGAACGGCAATAATCCTGTTCTCTTCATATATGCGTTGCGAAAGGAATTTATCACCGCATATCCGCTCCAGGTCATGGTTTTTCTGCACGGCATTTACTTCCACATAAAATTGTTCGTCACTCATCTTGTTCTTTTAGATAGTTTTGCAGGTAATGAGGTTTAGTTTCTGGTTTCTGGTTTCAAGTTTCATGTTGCCCTATGAGCTGCTTTTTGGGTTATTGTGAATCTGCTCTGCAACCACTTAAAATCTCAATTTGTTTGAAGAGCTATAAATGTTTACATCTGTTATAGTGATTTCTTTTTCAACCCCTGGATTTCTGATTTATGCAAGTATGTTATCAGATTTGCTATCTGACCTGAAAGATTCAGGCAATCATTTATCAACTCATTGTATTTAAGCTCCGTTATAAATTTAGAATCAAAGCAGCGATGAACCTGGGATCTTGTTTCTCCAAGGGAGCCTTTCGAAATGTATAAAAACTGTATGAATTCTTTATTGCCATCTCGCTCAAAACCTTCTGCAATGTTATCCATTACTGAACCACTTGATGAAAGGATCTGATCTTTAGTTGAGAATTCTTTTTGGAGTGCAGTTGTATTTACTATTTCTCTGATTTTTTTGCAAAGTTCCCTTGCGTTTTTCCAGATTTCCAGATCTTCGAATTTATGAATTGTCATAACGATTAGTATTTAGTTTATTCAGATGAAAACGATTAGCAACAATAAATACCTCAATTAATCGAATCCTCCTCGGTTTAGGAAACCAGAAACCAGAAACTTGAAACCAGAAACCCTGCTACTTCTTATGCGACTCTATAATCGAATTAAGCATTTTTTCGGTTTTAGCTGCGCCTTCGCCTAAAAGAAAAGCAATTTGCTGCACAAGGTCGAGGTTTTGTTCAATAACTTCAGTAACACGGTTTATAACTTCCTCTTTGCGCACTTCAGGCATTTGCATGTCCCTGATCACAGCACCGACAATCTTATTCTTTTTTATGCTGAAAATGGAAACATTTAA